>DAIBSV010000087.1 GCA_027415455.1 Nitrospirota bacterium
CGACTTCCGACATCTCAGTTCTGACCATTACGGCCAGTCAGCCCCTTCTCCTTGCTTCCGGCCGATCTCTGCTTCCGTCTGGAGGGCAGGGGACCCATGACGCGACTTGCGGGACATGGATTCGGCGTTCACCAACGTTTTTCCCCTACCCGGGACATCCGCCTTTGGACGCTGGGACAGAGACGCCTCCTTCGCGCCTCGGTGGAAAGGGTTCTGGAGTGGCCCTTCGAGAGAATCGTTCCGGCCCATGGGGAGATGATCCGGGAGAACGGGCGGGAGGTTTTCGAGGCTGCTTTCGGCTGGGTTTCGGGATCGACGTGATGCGCGGAAAACTCCTGGAGGAAAACGATGGACTCCTTATTCCATTCATTCGAGGACTTGCCGGCGGAAGAGATCGAAAGAGGCATTCACGTGAGGACGCTCTCCGCGGGAGCGGTCCAGCTCCGGCACCTGGTCTTTGAGCCGGAAACCCTGATTCCCGATCATCGTCATCCGGAGGAGGTCGTCACAATGGTCCTCGAGGGGACGATGGAGATGACGGTGGGGGAGGAAACCCGAAAAGTGGCGGCGGGAGACCTTTTCCGGGTTCCTCCGGAGACCCGCCACAGCGGGCGCGTTTTTTCGGAGAAGGTCGTTGCCGTTTCAATCTCGCCGAAACGGAGAAGGGGCTGACTGGCCGTAATGGTCAGAACTGAGATGTCGGAAGTCGCTCAGTTCGAGCGTCCAGCATCGTCACGCCCGGCAATTTTTCTATTGATATTGACCTTTGCCGTTGGAACTTACCTTCCTTTCGTTCCCGTGATCTCCATTCCATTCTAAACCCTGTCCTGGATTATTGAGGTGCGATCCTGGCTCTCTTTGCCCCTTGTGGGCCCTGGCCATCGGGATTCCCCAGGGAGAAGGGTTCATCGGGGAGCGCGGGAAGCACGGCATGGCCCGCATCGCCGACATCGCCGTCCGGCCGATTCTTCTTGTCGGGATGTTCGTGCTCGCTCTGGGTCTTTATGAGATTTCGCCGAACCTGTTGACCGTCCTGGCCTCCGAAGCCCTCGGGGCCGACAAGGCCATACCCACTGCCGGCATGCGGATGACTCTCTCCGGACTGATCGGAGGGTACCTGATCTATACGATCCTCGCCTGGAGGACCATTCATTTTTCCTTAGAGATGCTGCACAATGGTCCTTACTGGGCGCTTCGGATCCTCGGCATCGACGGGGAGAAGGGCCGGGAAGGACGGGAAATGGAGGGGATCAAGGAGACAGGGTCCAACACTTTAGAATGTGAAGGCGACCCTTTCCGGATTCAAGATCAACCCGAAATAGGGGATGCGGAGATAAGGCGAGGATGGGTGAGATCATCCTGTATCAGGACAAAAGCGGAAAACTGAATCTCAATGTGAGACTGGACAACGAGACCGTCTGGTTGACGCAACAGCAGATGGCAGACCTGTTCGGGGTCGACCGCACGAGCATTGTGAAGCATCTGCAAGGCATTTATGACGACGAAGAGTTGACCAAAGATTCAACCTGTGAAATTTTTGCACAGGTTCGAATGGAAGGGAACCGACAGGTTTCCCGTGATGTTCCACACTACAACCTGGATGCCATCATTTCGGTGGGCTATCGGGTGAACAGCAAGCAAGCCGTGATTTTCCGGCAGTGGGCGACCAATGTGTTGCGGGAGCATGTGGTCAAGGGATTTACGGTGAACTCCGATCGGTTGGCTTCCATTGGCGTCAGGGAAGCACAGAATACCCTGGCGATGCTTGCCGGCGCCTTGGCTCGGCAGCCTGAGTTGTCTTCGGAAAGTCGCCAGATCGTTCATCTGATCAACGATTATGCAAAGACGTGGACGACGCTTTTTCAGTACGACGAAGGGACGCTGCGAATTCCATCGGGAAAACCTCCCGTTGGAAGAATCGACTATACCGGGGCGATCCGGGACATTCAAATTCTCAAAAAAGCATTGATCGAAAAGGGAGAAGCCGGTTCTCTTTTTGGTCAGGAACGCGGGAATGCGTTCGAGGCGATTATCGGGAATGTCGAGCAGGAAGTGTTCGGGGAACCGTGCTACAAGAGCGTCGAAGAAAAAGCGGCGAACCTTCTGTATTTTGTCATCAAGGATCACCCTTTCTCCGATGGGAACAAGCGAATTGGCAGTTTCATGTTCCTTCGATACCTGGAATTCCAGGGTATTTCACACGATTTTGGCCCAGGGGCGCTTCCTGCGCTGACACTTCTTGTGGCCGAGTCGTCCCCGACAAACAAGGACACGATGATCCGGATCACGATCAATGCGATCGCAGACGTCGACAAGACGGCTCGGTTCGATGAGGAGGAAGCCCGGGCGAACCTCGAGCTGCCGGGAATTCCGGATTCCTCCGAAGATCCGTAACGGGGCCCGATCCCGGAACCGGAGATGCAGAGAAGAAAGAGGCCCATCGCTTGAAGGGAGGTTCGAATGACACTGTCTTGGGAGATTATCCTTCGGGAAATTTATTGATATTTTTTTGTTTTGCAACAAAGGCTTATTCTTGGAAATATTTTTAAAAAGCATTAAATGACCTGTCAGAAGAGTTATGTTCGAAAAATATAACTGCCCCGATGGCAGGCGCAGCAATGTTGGGTCTCGGTGGGAAGGCTCTCTCGCCCAAAGGAGAAAAGCTGCCTGGGGATAACTTCGATATCTATGGAAATGCAGCTCTTGGAGTTGTCGCTGGACAGGCGGTTCTGACCGGAATCGATATTGCAGGCGGTGTCGCGGTTCTAATGTATGTATCTCGGTTGTTGGGGGCCCCCCGTCCTTTCCTTTCTTTTCCATCGGAGACCCGCCACAGCGGGCACGTTTTTTCGGAGAAGGTCGTTGCCGTTTCAATCTCGTCGACCCACTGAATTGGTCGGACCTTCGGATGGTGTCAATGAGGGCAGAGGGTGGGGGCCCCGCTCGTCGCCCTTGTCGCCCGAAGATACTCTGGATCGTTACGGGGCCGAATTTTTATCGAAAAAACGCCGTAAGACCCCGGACTTCAGGCCGGGGATATAAGGTGTGCCGTTGCAGTTTTTGTTCTAAGTATATGATGGCGATATGCTTAAAACGTTCACGTATCGGATCTATCCGACACACAACCAGGAACGGATACTGAACCAGCAACTGGAAGACTGCCGGATTCTCTACAACCATTTTCTGAACCAGAGAAAATGGGCGTATCGATACTACGGAATATCCCTCTCCTATTTCGATCAGGCGAACGATCTTCCCGGTCTAAAGGAATCCTGTCCGGAGTTTTCGGTCATCTACTCTCAGGTTCTCCAGAACGTCGCCACGAGAGTGGATCTGGCGTTCAAAGCCTTTTTCCGCCGCGTGAAGAATGGGGAAAAACCGGGCTATCCGAGATTCAAAGGAAAAGGGCAATAGGCTTCGATGACCTTCCCTCAATGGAACAGCGGATGCGATCTGACGGGGAACGGTCTTCGATTGTCCAAGGTCGGAACCCTCCACATTGTTCTCCATCGACCCATTGAAGGAAAGATTAAGACTTGCACCGTTCTCAAATCTCCGACAGGGAAATGGTGGGTCATGTTTTCCTGCGAAAATGTTCTTTCCCGCGAATCCTGTTTCCGTAGGCATCGATGCGGGGATCAAAACCTTTGGTGGCGTTGTCAAGTGGAGAGTGCGACGTGAAAAGTCACGTCAACGATTGTTAAACGCGAACAGATCCATCATCGCGCAGTTAACCACTTGTTCCCTCAAGTGTAACCTATCAGGAAGGGCATGGCTGGTAACGGCTGTGTTCTGAGCTCCTGAGACAATGTACCCTCCTTTATCGGAAGCTTCGATCGTGAGAAAGGAGCTTGGATCGGCTGGCATCGGCAGATCCGGGGGCTAGGTTGAGCTGACAGGGCAAAGAGATCTGAACTGTCATAAAGACCGTAATGACGAACAGGCTTAAGATGCTAAAGGGCCTGAACCAACAAGGTAACGAAGTCGGATATCCCACTTCTCCATTGGGATACAGGGACATAGGACTTCCGGTCGAGAGACAGTGCCCTCCCAGCTCGTGTCGTTGACAGTGGAACACGGTAAGCCCCACCGCATCCCGAACGCGGAGCAGCGCGTTGTTTCAGGGACAATAACCCGCAAGGGTTGTCCATGTGCGAGGGGGTAGAAGAATCGGGAGTAAGCCAAGGCTCCGCTGGTAATGGCGAAGATAGGGTCCGCCTTCTTCACTCAAGAAGGCCATGGCCTGGTCCGAAAGGACGCCCACTTCCCGATAGTCGTTCATCGCGAAACTCACTGGCGAACTTTTAAACGAGCCCCCCACACCGGCCCGGCGGGCGGATTGAAGTACAACTGAAACAGGGGGAGGGAGAAAAAAGACAGAGGCAAAAGGGAGTTGTCGGGATCCTTCGGCTCAAGTAGAGTGAGAGGAGGAGGCATCGTCAAGACCGGCTTTCCACTGGTGCGCAAAGCGCCCGCAAACGAGCATGGTCACGGGGTCGCGCTGGAGTCATTGGTGAACGGGCGTTTTCAGCCCGTATCCCGTTTGAGAGACTGCCCATAATAGACGCGCCCCACTGGATGCCTCCTCCACCTTTATCATGGAGGATCGCATGGCAAATCTCAAGGATCGGGGGCGCGGGAAGGTCTCGAAGAAAAAGCTGACAAAGACAAAGAAGAGGTTGGGAGGAGAGGTTCCGGAGCTTCGGGTGCTCGATGCGGATGTGGCGGGGATCGACATTGGGAGCCAAAGCCATTTCGTGGCGGTGCCGACGGATCGGAGCGAGACCCCGGTGCAGGAGTTCAAGTGCTTCACGGCCGACATCTACGAGATGGTGGCGTGGCTGAAGGCGTGCCGGATTCGGAAGGTGGCGATGGAGTCGACGGGAGTCTACTGGATCCCGGTCTACGATATTCTGGAGATGGCCGGATTCGAAGTGACGCTGGTGAATGCGCGGCACGTGAAGAACGTGTCGGGGCGGAAGTCGGATGTGCTGGACTGCCAGTGGATCCAGCAGCTCCACTCGTTCGGACTGTTGCGGGGGGCCTTTCGTCCGAAGCGGGAGATCGTGGCGCTACGGACACTGGTGCGGACGCGGGACAACTTGGTGCGGGACCAGGGGCACCAGATCCAGCTGATGCAGAAGGCGTATACGGAGATGAACATGCCACTTCAGAACGTGCTCTCTGACATCGCGGGGGTGAGCGGAATGGCGATCACGCGGGCGATCGTGGCGGGGGAGCGGAATCCGAAGAAGCTGGCGGCCCTGTGCGACCCGCGCGTGCAGGCGACGGCCGCGGAGGTGGCGGGAGCGTTCCAGGGAGAGTGGCTCCCGGAGCAGATCATGGCGCTGACCTGCACCCTGGGGATCTATGATGCCTATACCCAACAGATCGCCGCCTGCGATCGAATGATCGAGGAGAGTTTGGAAAAGATGGCCCGGCACGAGATTCTGGCAGAGAAAAAACGGGCCGTGGCGCGACCCGCGAAAAACGCTCCCAAATTCGATGTGCAGACGGCTCTTCACAAGATGCTGGGAGTGGATTTGACGACCGTCGACGGGATCGGCGTCGGCACCGCGATGGTCATTGCGTCCGAGATCGGATTCGACCTGTCGGCCTTTCCCAGCGGAAAGCACTTCTCCTCGTGGGCGGGGGTGTCTCCGGGGACGCGGATCACGGGAGGGAAGGTGATCTCGGGCCGGGTTCCGGAGAGCCATAACCGTGTAGGACAGGCGCTTCGGCTAGCGGCCAGCACGCTCAAGAAGAGCCGCTCGGCCCTCGGGGCCTATTATCGGAAAATGTGCGCCCGGCTGGGAAAGAAAAGCGGGATCGTGGCCACGGCCCACAAGCTGGCCCGGATCGTCTATGCGCTCCTAACCAAGGGAGAGGCCTACGTGGATGCGGGGCAGAAGGCCTTCGAGGAACGACAGAAGAAGCAGTCGATCAAAAACCTCGAACGCCGGGCCCGGGAACTGGGGTTCACGCTGACTCCCTCTCCGGCGAGCTGAGACTCCCCTCACGACGGCGGAAACAAAGAAGAGGCATGACAGGGGGCGCTCGAAAGGGAGTGGTGCGCTCTCGGAAGAGCCTGAAATCCTGAAAAAAGGGCATTTTTGAGGTTTTTGGCTCACATATCGGAAAAAGACCCAATCGTCGGAATCTCTTCCGAGCGGAGAAGGAGCGTTTTCAAAAGATCAAAAGAGAAAAGTGGTAAAAAATATCATTCTAAAAAGCTAGCTTACCACCTGTTTCTTGAGAGAGGAAAAGGCAAATGGGACGATCTCAACAATCGTGTGCTCCCTCGGACCTTCCCTTTTCGGATTGGTCCCAGATTCCGTGGGCCGAATACGAGAAGAGGGTTCAAAAGCTCCAGAGACGAATCGCGAAGGCTGTTCGAGATCGGAAGTTCGGAAAGGCGCGAGCCTTGCAGAACATTCTAACCCGCTCGCTGGCCGCAAGGGCGCTTGCGGTCCGGCGTGTCACCACAAACAAGGGGGCCAGAACCCCCGGGGTGGACCGGGTTCGATGGACCACCCACAAGCAAAAGATGAAGGCCCTGAAGAAGCTGACAAAACGCAGGAGATACCATCCCCTGCCGCTTCGCCGGATCTACATTCCCAAGAAAAACGGCAAGCTCCGACCCCTTGGAATCCCGACGATGCTTGATCGTGCTATGCAGGCGCTTTTTCTTCTGGCCCTGCTACCCGTTGCGGAGGAAGAGGCCTATCCCCATTCCTACGGATTCCGACCCTATCGTTCTGTGGCGGATGCCATTGAACAGTGCTTTACATTAATGGCACGTTCCAAAAGGTCACCAGAATGGATACTGGAAGGGGATATTGTCGGTTGCTTCGACAACATCGACCACAACTGGCTTCTCCGGAACGTCTTCATGGACCGGACGATGCTGGATAAGTGGTTGAAGTCAGGGTTTATCGACGGTCACTCCCTCCATCCGACCCTGGCCGGGACCCCGCAGGGGGGCATTATTTCCCCTACGGCGGCAGTCATCACGCTGTCCGGGTTGGGACCGTACCTTG
This sequence comes from Nitrospirota bacterium, assembly GCA_027415455.1. Next base: position 7,041 of record DAIBSV010000087.1, read on the forward strand.
GGTCCCTTTTCCCGCCGTCCTACCAGGTGCATACGGTGATTTATGCCGACGACTTCGTTGTGACCGGAGCCTCGCAAGAGATTTTGGAGCAGGAAGTCCGACCCGCGATCGAAGCATTCCTGCGGGAACGGGGTCTGGAACTCTCACAAGAGAAGACCCGCGTCGTGCATATCTCGGAGGGATTCGACTTTCTTGGACAGAACGTACGGAAGTATGGGAGAAAGCTTCTCATCACTCCGGCGTGGAAGAACGTTCAGGCGCTTCTGAACAAGGTCCGGGACATTGTGAAACAGGGTCGGGCGAAAACGCAGGAGTGGGTCATTGAAACTCTCAATCCCGTCCTGCGCGGATGGTCCAATTTTCACCGGCACGTCTGCTCGAAACAAACCTACCAATGGGTCGATGCTATTATCTTTCGCATTCTCTGGGGATGGGCCAAGAGACGACATCCCAACAAGGGTGCCCGGTGGGTGAAAGATCGGTATTTTCACCGCATAGGATCCCGACACTGGGTGTTCTCCTCGGACGGGACCACGAAGCACTGCCTCTACAATACGGCTTCGACCCCGATCCGGCGGCATGTCAAGATCAAAGGACAGGCCAACCCGTTCCATCCCGACTGGGACCTTTACTTCGCCGAGCGTAAGCATGCGGCGAAGACCCGAAAAGAACTCGACACTCTATTCGGGGGAACCATCGGAAAACAGAGCGTTTGTGGAAAACAGCCGGTTCTGGAGGAATCCAGGGCTTCGTGACGGCCCGAGCCCGGTGAAGG
>DAIBSV010000088.1 GCA_027415455.1 Nitrospirota bacterium
CCACCGTCCGGCCTTGCCTGTCACGGTGGCGTTCCTGATCTCTCCCGCAATCTGCCGGGAGAGGCGGACCTTGACCCACCCCACCTTGGGGAGAAAGATCCGGGGCAGGAGATTCCGTCCCTCCTCATCCCGGATTGCAAGATCGAGCTTCACCTGGAGGGGATCGGGATACCGGAGGGACTCCCCCTCGCCCTTCCTTTTGAACCGTGGGAAGCGCTTCGGGTTTCTCCGGTCCAGGGCGTCCCACATGGCCCGGTCGAGGTTCCTGAGGGTCTGCTGCTGGGGATGGACCGGACCGAGCGACAGAAACCCGTATTCCTCGCTCGATCGCCACAGGGTCAGGAGCTTGGCCAGGTCCCCGTAGGACAGGAGAGGCATCCCGGATTCGAGCCGTTTCGTCTGAAGATCGAGGGCCTTGTTCCAGACGAACCGGACGCACCCCGCATGGCGTGACAGGAGTCTCTCCTGTTCGGGCGTCGGAACGAGCCGGAATTTGAAGGCTTGCATTCTTTTCATGTTGGGCATTGTCGCAGAAAACCCCGCACTGAAAGCCACGACAGGGACGGCCCTGCCGTCCGCGCTATCCTTCCCCGCGCCTTTCGGGCGAGGTTTGCCGCGCGATTGGATCACCCCTGCACGCAGGGGAAATCCACCTCCCAGATATCCCCGGTCTGTCGAAAGACAGATTCTCACCCCTGGCCCGCAGGGGAAACCTCCACCGGGAGGACGGCCCCGCCGTCGAGTATTTCTCACCCCTGCACGCAGGGGAAATCCCTTTCTCGTCTTTCCGAATCCGGGCATCGTCCTTCTCACCCCTGCGCGCAGGGAAAACCCTCCTTACCCTTCCAGAGCTTGCCCCCTCCTGCTTCTCACCCCTGCACGCAGGGGAAACCTTCGCAGACCCTGGCCGACCTTGCGATTCTCACCCCTGCACGCAGGTGATGCCCTAGCCGAGCGGGATCGCTCAGTTCCATCGTTTCCTTCTCACCCCTGCACGCAGTGGAAAAACTAGACCTTGAGGAGTTCATACGATCGCGGTATTTCCTCACCCCTGCACGCAGGGGAAACCCGGCTGGAAGGAGGCAGCCATAAAATGGCTTTTCTCACCCCTGCACGCAGGGGAAACCCGATTTCCAGGCGCTTGTATCCGATTCTCTCTTCTTCTCACCCCTGCACGCAGGGGAAATCCTCAACGAATTACCTGCTGCTTACGATAGTTTGTCCGATCAAACATTCGTCGTGCAATTTTCTGGAAGCGCTCGAACTTCGGCCATTCTGTCCAAAGTCGTCCGTCAAGGACCCAAAGATTTTTTTCCGGGGCATTCGGGTGGCGTACGAGACGACCCAGACCCTGCTTGATGATCAGTAACGCATCTTTGATGATCGAATCAACCCCTGTTTTTTCGAAGCGAGACATGGCTGATGTTGTTTTGTTGAGCCCTATTGGAAAGCAGGCAATGATGAGGTCACTCAGAAGCGAGTCATGCTCCGGAGCAACCGATTTGTCGGTCAAGTCGATGCCCGTCCAAGCCACCCCCGTTGCGATCAGAATGGGCCGTGCTCCTTCAGTATGAAGCGCACGAAATTTCTCTTCGGCAACGCTAAACTTCTCGTTGCGCCGCTGAGCCACAATGCGCGTCGGAAAAGGAATATGCTTGGCCAGGGCCTCGACCTGGGCAAACGATGCGGTCAGAATGAGGGTCCCCCCTCGGCTCTCTTCAACAATTTTTCGGCACTGATCCGCAACATTGATGAGCCAATGCGTTTCAGACTCCTCCGACCTCACTTTATCGAGAGGGCGTGAAAGTTTTTCCGCTAACTCCTTGGAAGGAAGATGGAGCTTGGGAATCGCGGTAATCCAGCTGGCAATAACAGGAGGAGGTGTGTCTGTTCTCCCTTTCGGCATGGCCAGGAGCGATAACATGTAATCCGCACGATTGTTTCCGAACTCATCTGAAATATAAAGTGTGGCGGAACAAACGGCGGCGCTCCCTACGGATTTCCAGAGATTTCCGAGAACGTCGCCTACGCTATCTCGTCCAATAACAATCGAAGGGAATCGGAGATCTGGCGAAAATTCGACAAAGGCAGACCACTTTTTTCCCATGACGACGTTGATGGCTTCTTTGATGACCGATCGGTCATTTCCGATATCCCTGACGACCGACAGCGGTTTCGGCGTCAAGGCCTGTCCTATTTCTTCCAACATCTCCTTTATTTCGTCGAAGTCTTCCATGTGCGGACCCAGACTGATTCTTCTTTCAGAAAAAGCGGCGACGTCTGAAAGACGCGTGCGAGAACTTTCGATGATCTTGAGCGCCTTGACGATGGAGGATCCGTTTGAGGCTCCGGTCGCTTTGGCGGCCTGTTTCAAGCGAAAACGAAGGGATGTCATGGAAAGGGATTCGGAGTGAATTTTGGCGAAATTCTGCTCGAGTTGATGCGCTTCATCGACGATCAGAACATCCGGTGCCGGGAAGGCCGCCCATTGACGCTGGTGCGCACGCGCCAGCATGGCATGTGTACAAAAAAGAATATCCGATGCGATCGCCGCCTGTCTTACAGCCAACAGCGACTGGTGAAGCTCCTTTTCCTCGGACCGAAGGAGAAAATCATTCACGGGCACATCCTTTGCCAACTGGCGTAGGTCATCCGCCAAGAACGCAAGACGGGCCCCAGATTCCCGCATGGCGCGAATAAGGGGAGACTCCATTAAGACGGGCCCTCCCTCGAGGATCCAACTTCTGACGCCAATGTCGATCGAAGCATCTTCCGCAATCCATTCGCGAAGACGTTCCTCGCTGACGAATTCTGTTATGCCTGGAAAGAAGCCAGCCGTCACCCCCTGGGCGATCCCTTCATCCTTAAGATTTTCGTATTCCACCCACAACTGTCCGATAACTTTGAGAGTTGGCGCCGTCATGACCACACGCTTTTTTTTCCTCGCCTGAAGGATGGCCGCCGCCACCATCGCGCGGGACTTCCCGATGCCCGTCGAGGCTTCCGCCAGACAGAGGCGACCGTTGTCCAGCGATGTCGCAATGTTTTTAAAAAACGTGATCTGTTCCTGGGACTGCGTGGAGAAGGGTGGCGGCGAGGATGTTTCGACCTGCATAGAAAATGCGGCCTGTTTTCCCTGCAAAATCTTGAGGCCGGCAATCATCAGTGATGCAAAAACATCATCAAAGGTCAGACCATCCGCTTGGTGTTTTTCAACCAGTTCCTCCACTTTCGCCATGATGACGGGCGGAATGAAGAGCGTTTTCTTGTTGATGTTTTTCAAGGAAACCTTTTCAGGCTTGACGCCATCATTGAGCGCTTTCGAGATCGCTGATCTGAAGGTGACGCCGGGAAGAGTGGGCGGGATGGGAATAACAGGAACGTAACGGTTTGGCATTTTGTCTCCTTATCTCAAGTGCGATTAAATTTAACACACTTGCATTATAGCAAGATATTCGATATAGTCAACGAAAGGCATGGAGAACGGCGCTCGATCCCCTGTGCGTCAACTCCGAGTCATGCCAGTAGGTTCGTCCAGCATCTCCTGAGTCGGACTGAGCATCCTTCAGCATTAAAAAGGAGAAAAAGTGGCTGAATACACAGAACTGTTTTTCCGGAGCAAGGCCTTTGGGGACGACCCAATATGGCCCGACATCGCCAGGAAGATGCTGGCGGAGGCTCTCGATGGAGAAAAAATTTCCCCTGTGTTTTTCCATCGGGACCACAAGGGATCCATTCAAGGACGTATTGGGGATGACAGGAACGGAGAGGGCATGGGACTGCCTCCGTCCGTTATTTTCGATGGCGGTCGTGGCTTTGTGCGGCTGTATGGGGTGGGACAGGAAGGGGTGGAAACCTTGGCTCTTTCTCTGCCAACACTTCTTTCAGCACTCAATCGCCATCTTGGATCCCCTGTCTTACTGGAGATGCGACAAGGATCGCTGGACATCAAAGCCACCGGTTATGGCGTTCTCCATTCCATCCATCGCCTTGTCGTGTCGAAGAAGTCAGGATTCCCTGGCGATGATTACCAGGAAAGAATGAAACGGGAGATTGTGAGAGGGCTTGTCTCGTGCGCACGAATTCATGCCCCTCATTTCGAAAGCTTGATTCCGTCGGAGTCAGAGATCGAAGTTCTTGAGGGCGTTCCGTGCGCGGTGGAAATCAAACCCGGCATCATGGCCGGAGCTGTCAAGAATGTTGTTGTGGCCATGCCAATTCGTCTTTCTGGGCCATGGTCCGTCGGACGGTTGCGCTCGCGGGGATACGGACTTATTCGTTCCGTTAACCCAAGAGGATTTAGAATGGAGGTTTCATGAAAACACTGACCTCATCTGTGCTGGTTGCACAGGCGTTGGGGTTTCGTCAGGACGGCGTGCGATCCAAACGTGCCGGTCTGTGCGCCTACTGTGGTTTGTCCATCCAGGAAGGTGATCTTTGTATTCCTTTTTCGGCCGGCCAAGCTTTTATGGATGATCTCTCGTTAGCGGCAAAAGGATCTGGGTTGACGTGCGGTTATTGTGCCACCCTGCTGACTGTCGACGGTCTGAGGATGTCTGGATACGGCATGTTTTACAAAGGTGGTGTCGTCCCATTCCGAAAGTGGAAGGATATCGCAGAGGGAATCATAAATCCGCCCGAGCCACCCTTTGTCGCTGTGTACGCGACGGCCAACAACCAGCACATGGCATGGAGGGCGCCCGTCAATCTTTCTCGTGATCTTTTTTACGTCCGAGTCGGTCTCCGTGACCTTAAAATTCGTCGTCGAAAACTCCTGGAAGCGGTCGAGGGATGCCAACGTCTCGCTGGCATCATGGGTATTCCGGCCACGCAAAAATCCGTTGCCCACCCTTTCGCATCGCTTTCGACCAACCTGAAAGATGCTCATCACGGACAAATCCGGAGAAACCATTTTCACGAGGCAGCCATCGCGCTTCCAGACGATGCAGAAAGACTCTTCGATCTGACGCTTGGCGAAACATGGGCTCTTCGCTTCTTGTTGTCTCCCAACGCGGGAACAAAAGAAGACGAATAAGTTCCTTTTCACAAACAACACAAAGGAGACATCATGAAACTTCGCATCGACGCCATTCTTAAGACCAAAACACCTCTCCATATTGCGGCCCCTGGCGGAGCACGCATGGATCCGAGCAACGGAAATATCGTTTACACTGGAGGAATTCCGTGTACGACCATACAGAAGCTCCCCATCCAGGACGGAGACGTAATTTATAACTATCCGGCTATCGCTGCGAACAATATTGCCGGGCGTTTACGCCGTCATGCGGCCAAGATCGTTCTTGACGTTTTAAAGAATAAAGGTCAGAAGGTGAGCCTTCACGCATATTCCGTCCTGCAATGCGGTGCTGCCACTGGCAATCCGGACGCAGCGGACATTACCTATGAGGAATGGAAAAAAGCGACGGCTCATCCTTATATTGGCCTTTTCGGTGGCGGCAACAAAATGCTTCGAAGAAAAGCCAGAGTTCACAACGCATTGCCAATTATCCAGCCTGTACTCAATTTGATCGGCGATCTGGCGCATCCGGCCGCCGAAACCCACGCCCTCCCCTTGAAGTCTTACCTGACAAAGGCATGGTCTTTCCGGCGCAATGACGATCTTCGCGAACTTGTCAACATTTCAGTCGCCGCCGATGTTGTTGATCATTTTGAAGAGGAGTTTGAAAAACGCCAGATCTTGATCGTGACAGAACAGCTCAATAAAAAAGCCGGCGAGAGCAGCGAGCTTAAGTCCTCAACCAAAACTTTCTCGGCGATCGAATTCGTGATCCCAGGGATTCCTTTTGGATTGCTCTTTGAACTTGATGACGTCACTCCAGCGCAAGCAGGACTCTTTCTCCTGACACTCGAGAGCTTTCAAAAGACAGAGCACCTGGGTGGATATGTCCGCAATGGTTTCGGCGCATTTTCACTCAACGATGTTCGATTGACAAATCTTGAATCCGGAGAAGAGTGCAATATTTTTGATGGAGGAGCGCTCGTCAGACCATCAGTTTCAAACCTGCTTGATTCATGGTTTCACGAGGCCGAAAAACTTTCCGCTAAAGAGATTGAAGAAATTGTCAGCGTCACAGTCAAAGAGAAGAAGAAGAAAGAAAAAACTGAGAAAGAGCCCGCACATTCTCCTGCCTGACACTAGGCAGCCCGTCGAAGACAGGTATTCACCGATAGTAGAGAAAGGAGAAGCGGGAACGGCGCTATCCCGCCCCGGCAGCAATGCCGGGGCCTCCCGCGCAATCGGATGCAAGCACTCAAAGTCGTGTTTCGTTTCAGAAGTCCTCTCATGGTTGATTCCGAACATCCCCTGCACCTTGATGCCGTTTTGTCTTTTGCTCTTATGAAAGAACTGGAAGAGAACGAAAGCGCAAACCCTTGGCAAGAATCGCTTGACCTTTCTCATATTCTTGAAAAAACAGAAGGAACACCGTGGGTCTGGAAAGCCTCACAAATCGAATTTCGTTCCGGAATGGCTCCATTTTTATCCACACATCTCATGACGAATATGATTCGTCGTTCCGATCCGGAACGGACCTATGCCGATCTCGGGTATGCGTGGGAGACCAGTCGAACGGTCGGTCCAGCATTCAAGGTCGATACACGGTCCGGACAGCAAAGAGGCTACCAATGGCTGGCCGCAAGTCGATGGATTCGTGAGGCCACGGCTTGGGCCATCGGCGATATCGATGCTGTCAGACACTATCTAAGTTTTATTAAATTTCTTGGAAAACAAGGGCGAAACGGATATGGCCAAATTTCGGAAGTGTCCGTCGATCCCGTGACTCAGGACGTAGAGAACGAAAACTGGAAGAAGAGATGTCTCCCGGAAGGGATCCCCGGTCTTCCTGGCATCGTCTACGAACCCTCGTTTGAGACCGCGCGACCTCCCTACTGGAGGAGGACGGAGCGCGAACGCGTTCTCGTGCCGGTGATCTAAGAGGTACCCCCCTGCGGGCCAGGGGTGAGAAGGAGACGATGGAACTGAGCGGTCCCGCTCGGCTCGGGCATCCCCTGCGTGCAGGGGTGAGAAGTAAACGGGCTCCAAGATCGGTCAAATATCGTAGGTACTCCCCTGCGTGCAGGGGTGAGAAGACACGGGCTCCCGGGATTTTTCCTGCGGCGATGGTGTTCCCTGCGTGCAGGGGTGAGAACGGGCGAGCCCACAGGGATGAGATTCGAACAGAGGATTTCCCCTGCGTGCCAGGGGTGAGAAGCAAGAGGGTGGAATGTGACCATCCACGAGAGGATTTCCCCTGCGGGCAGGGGTGAGAATTGCCCGCCGTGTCCTCTCCGCGCCCCGATTTTTGGTTTACCCTGCGGGCCAGGGGTGAGAACTAGATAAGGACAGGGAAATCGAAATACTAAAACAGGTTTTCCCCTGCGGGCCAGGGGTGAGAAGTGTGTAACCGTTACACAGCCCCCTGTGTAACCAGGTTTTCCCCTGCGGGCCAGGGGTGAGAAGCAAGATGGTGGAATGTGACCATCCACGAGAGGATTTTCCCTGCGTGCAGGGGTGAGAAGTACTCCTCCCAGAGTCGTTGTCCGATGACATGGGTTTTTCCCTGCGGGACAGGGGTGAGAAGTAAACGGGCGCCTCGGACGAGACGTCAAAGAAGGGTTTTCCCCTGCGGGCCAGGGGTGAGAATTGCCCGCCGTGTCCTCTCCGCGCCCCGATTTTTGGTTTACCCTGCGGGCCAGGGGTGAGAATGTGTAAAATTTACGCAGCCCCCTGTGTAATGGGGATTT
>DAIBSV010000089.1 GCA_027415455.1 Nitrospirota bacterium
GATCAGGATCTTTCCCCTTCTCGAGCTGGGAGCCGTCCCGTCCCGCCATCTGGAACCCGTCATGGAGAGCTTGTCCCGGGAAGGCTCCCGGGTCTCCATCGAAACGGTCCCCTACGAGTTCCAGCGGGGAGGAAATCGCATGATGCGCATCCGGGGATTGTAGCGGAACTTCGAAAAACATCGGGGTGGAGCCCCTTCCGCCGGTCTCTGGTACCGACAGAATGTAACGCAGTGCATCGCACGCTCCCCCGAGTGACCGGCTCTGTCCGCCGCTGTCATGAGGACTTTCCCCCGTTCTTCCGTCCTTCAGGAGATGGCCCGCGGAGGATCAGGCATGAAATGGGAAAAGATCCCAGCGGCCAGGGCGGCGATTGCGGCAAAGACGAGAAAGGCGAAGCGGAATCCGACATTCCCCACCGAGACCCCCTGGAGGGCCGGCCCCACGACCGATCCCAGCGCCATGGCGATCTGGGAGAGCCCCATCAGGAGATTGAAGCCCTTCCTTCCCCGGGTGAGGTCGCTCACGATAAGGGCCACCGAGACGCCGTAGATCCCGGCGGCGACCCCGTCGAGAATCTGGGTCGAAAGAAGGATCCCCGTGTTCATGGTGGAGGCGCAGATCATCGACCGGAGCGGCATGATGAAAAAAGCCAGCGAAAAGACCAGTTTGTGTCCCCAGCGGCCGCTCAGTTTGGCCGCCGCCCAGGCGACGGGGATCATGGTGGCCTGAGCCAGGATGACGACCCAGGCGAGCTTGCCGTTTCCTCCGTCGAGAAAACGCAGGTAAAGCATGAGAAGGGGCATGACCGGGGCGTTTGAGATCTGAAAGAGGGCGGTCGAAAGAAGAAGGACCCGGACGGCGGGGGTCCGGAAGAAGTCGAGGAAGACCCGGCCGAGGGGGCGGTCGTCCCGGATTTCGTCGCGATCCTCCCGGAAGACCCCGGCCGCCTGTTGATGGTAGATCATGTCCCGTCGCCGGATCAGTCCGATCGAGAGGATTCCCAGGACCGACCCAAGCGTGATGGGCAAAAAACCCGCCGAAAGCCCCAGATGGTGGATCAAAGCGGCCGTTCCCCCGGCCGAGACGAGGAATCCCGCGTGGTTCGACATCTGTGTCTGCCCCATGATCCGTGCAAACTGCCGGTGGCCCGACAGGGAAAAGGCCAGGGTGGAGGAGAGGGTGAAAAAGAAGGCGCTGGCCCCTCCCGCCAGAAAGAGCAGGGCGTCGACCACCGGATGAAACCCTCCCGCAAAGGGCAGAAGGGTGAGTCCGAGCCCGTAGATGAAGATGACAAGGGCCAGAAGCGTCCTGTGGTGGGGAATCATTTCGGCGAACAGACCGGACAGGGGCTGGAAGAGGAGGGTTCCCGCTCCGAAGAGGGCGGTCGCCACCCCGATCTCGGAGAAGCTCCACCGGGACTCCTTCAGGTAGTCGGTCAGGAAGGGAACGCTCACCCCGATCACGACCCCGAGCCAGAGGTTGACGAGATTGAGGCCGAGAAGGCTCTGGAACCGCCGCCAGCCGGCCGAATCTTTCGGCAAAGATTCCGGATTCACGGACCCTCACCGAAGTCCAGCGGCGGGTCTTTCAGGACCGTCTGGATCCCGTCCAGGGGAACTTCCATCCAGTCCGGGCGGTTGTCGATCTCGTACTGAAGTTCATAGAGGGCTTTGCGGAGAAGACAAAGCGCGAGGATCTTCTCCGATGGCCCGGGCGGCGGAAGCAACCCTGGAAAGCCGGAAAGCTCCGATGCATAGGCCCGGAGATATCGGCGGGACTGAAGGGCGTACCACCGCTCCGCCTCCCACCGGCGGTCCGGCGAATCCGTAATGGCGGACAGGGACAGGTAATGAAGGGAGCGGAGCATACCGGCCACGTCCTGAAGGGGGGTCCTCCGGATCCTTCGCAAAGGAGGAGGAAGGGCCGGTTCCCCCTCGAAGTCGAGAAAAACCACCGTCTCCTCCTGCGTCACCAGGACCTGTCCAAGATGAAGGTCCCCATGGCATCGGATGCACGACCCTCCCACTCCCGCGGACCGGCATCTCTCGAGAAAGGGCTCAAGCTCCGGCACAAGGGAAAGGAAGGTTCGGACCTTGAAACGTAGCCGGCCGGAGAGTCCCGGAAGGGAGGACTCCAGTGTTTCTGCGGCCTTTGCCCAGCGCTCCCGGATCTCCCGAAACAGGACATCGAGATCCGGCTCACCGAATGGGAGGGGAGCGAAATCGGGATCGGAGGGATCGCTTCCCAGAGCCCGGTGAAGCCGGGCCGTCATGCGCCCCAGCTGCTCCACCATCCGGCCCAAGCTCTCCCCGCCCTCCTCTCCGGAAAGGACCTTCGACAGGCGCGAAAGACACCAGGACCATCCGTCCCCCACGTTGGGGATGAATTCCTGGAGGAGTGCCAGAACCAGGAGCTCCCCTTCGGGAGACTTCCCGAGCAGGGCCCCCAGGGTTGCAGGGATTGGAACCTCCTCTCCCCGGCGGGCCAGGAAAGCCCCGACCTCGAGATCGGGATTCATTCCGGCGGCAATTTTCCGGAATCCCTTGAGCATGAGACTGTTCCCGAAGAGAAGGGAGGTATTGCTTTGCTCCCCCCGGAAAACCCGGGGAACAAGGTCCGGGGCGATACTCCCGTCCCACCGTCCAAGAGCCGCGGTCCGGAGAATGCCGAGTCCCGTCCGGGGGGAGAATTGGGAGAGAATGTCCCGAAGGATCCCGCGACCGGTCCCGGGAACATAAAAACCGTCGACCAGCAGGGAAAACTCATCGGCGGACGGATCCATACGGGCGATCTGGGCCGACTCCGGAACATCTGACGACCGTCCGCGCGCAAGCGGCAGAAAATAGCGCTCGCCCTCCCCCTCCGCAAACTCGACCCAAAGAAGACAGAGGTAGATTGCGCCTCCCGGGTCGCCATCGAGGGAGGTGATCGACTCGAAACGGACCGAGCGAATGCGGCGGGACTTGGATCCGAACCACCGGCGGGAAGGGAGGACAGCGGCCAGAATCTCCGGAAGCGGTCCCTCACCGGCCCAGTCCGGGAAGCCATCCCAGCTCTTTCCGGAAAGATCGAGGGTCCGGAGCCCCCCGTCGCTCACCGGATCCTCCGGAAGACGTGGAAGGGAAGCCGGTTTGGATCCCCGGGGTCGAGTCGGATGAAGCGCGAACCCGGAGGCCAGGAATACCGCGTCCCGTCCATCAAGTCCTGGACCTCCATCTCTTCCGCACCCGGCGGGGAAAAGGTCAGCCACCCTTCTTCGGCGCCGTGGGGATTGAGGTTGACCACCACAAGGATCCAGTCGTCGGGAGAATTCCCGTCCTTGGAATAGGCGATCAACTGATCGTTGTCCACAGGGTGGAATCGGAGGGTGTGGTTCCATCCCAGGGCCGGGAATTCCCGCCTGATCGCGTTCAGACGGGTGATGACCGGAGCCAGGGAGTGCTCCGGTTCGGGATGCCAGTGACGGATCTCGTATTTTTCCGAGTCAAGGTACTCCTCGCTCCCCTCCCGGAGGGGACGGTTCTCGCACCATTCGAAGGCGGGACCGTAGATCCCGTAGGAGGCGGACAGCGTCGCGGCCAGGGCGAGCCGCACCAGGAAGGCCGGGCGTCCTCCCTTCTGCAGATAGTCGTGCAGGATGTCCGGGGTGTTGGGCCACAGATTGGGACGGAAGAAGTCCCGGACAGGCGGCGTCACGAGTTCGGTGAGATAGGAAACGATCTCCTCCTTGGTGTTCCTCCAGGTGAAGTAGGTGTAGGACTGGGAAAATCCGATATGCCCCAGATGGTACATGACCTTGGGGCGGGTGAAGGCCTCCGCGAGAAAAACCACCTGCGGCTCGACCGCCCGGACCTCCGCCATCAGCCACTCCCAGAAGGGAAAAGGCTTTGTGTGGGGATTGTCGACCCGAAAGAGGCGGATCCCTTTTTCGACCCAGAAGAGAACAACCCTCCGAAGCTCCTGCCAGAGGGCTTCCCAGTCCTCCGACAGAAAGTCGAAGGGATAGATGTCCTGGTATTTCTTGGGTGGATTCTCGGCGTAGTGGATCGAGCCGTCCGGACGCTTCCGGAACCATTCGGGATGGGCTTTGACGTAGGGATGGTCGGGAGAACACTGGAAGGCCAGGTCGAGCGCCACCTCGAGGCCCAGCCCTTTCGCCGCATCAAGAAAGTCCCGGAAATCTTCCAGGGTTCCCAGGCGTGAGTCGATGGCGGTGTGGCCTCCCTCGTCAGAGCCGATCGCCCACGGGGAACCCGGAACGTCTCCCGTGGCGTCCGGCGTGTTGTTCGGTCCCTTCCGGAAGGCGTGGCCGATCGGGTGGATGGGCGGCAGATAGACCACGTCGAAGCCCATGGCGGCGATCGCCGGAAGACGGCGGGCGGCATCCCGAAGGGTCCCGTGGAGACCCTGAACTGTTCCGGCGCTTCTCGGAAAGAACTCGTACCAGGCTCCCCGGAGAGCCCGCTCCCGTTCGACGTGAACCGGAAAGGGATCGGAGAGGCTCACGAACCGGGGATCGGGATAGGACCCGGCCTCTTCTCCCCTCCCGGAGTCGAGCGCGATTGCGACTCTCTGGTCCAGGTCCCCGTCCCTCTCCCAGAGCGACAGCCACCGGAGGAGCTCCTCCGTCCCGCCCCCCTTCCCGGCCCGGGCGAGATGGCGCCGGATGATCGTCGCCCCTTCCTGAAGTTCGGTCTCCAGATCTTCCCGCAGTCCGGCCCGGGCTTTTTTCCCGAGGCCGTCCTGCCAGTGGGCCACCTCGTCGATCCAGGCCCGGATCCGGAATCCGGCCATCCCTTCCCGGGAAAAGGACAGCTCGGCGGTCCAGAGATCGTTTCCCCGGGGGATCATCGGAAGGGAGCGCCAGGAGTTCTCAACCGGATCCCGAACCTCGAGGAGGACCCGAAGGGGTTCGTGTCCGTCGGCCAGGACATCGGCAAAGACGGCGAGAGGCTCCCCGCAGATCCGCTTGACCGGGTATCGCCCTCCGTCGACGGAGGGGGACACCCGCTCAATCCGGACCCGATGGCGTCCTTCGGCCAGAAGAGGTCCGGTGAGCGGGGAGACCGACTGTTTTGCCTGAACGGGTCGATGGGGATTCGTCACAATGGGCCTCCTGTCATCGCATTGAAAAAACCCGGCTTCCGGCCCATCAGGTCATCGGCCGTGGTTGTTTTAGATTGGCGTAGGCTTCCGGAGCGAAACCGGGGAGCAAGGGGGACGTCCGCGAATGGATGTCCCGTCCAGACTAGCGGGTGAGGGAAAAAAATACAAGGAACGGGAGCGGGAGATGAAGGCCCGGGAAACGGAAAAAAATGGCAGATTTCAACATGATTCAGATGAGGGAAAGCGGAAATCCTTCTCGAAAAACGGGGCCAGGGCACCGGCGACCAGGGGAGGCGAGAACAGGAATCCCTGGGCCAGGGAACATCCGTTCTCCCTGAGAAACGCGGCCTGATCGGCGCGTTCCGCCCCCGCCCCGACGGCGGAGAGATCCAGATCCTTCGCCAGGGCGAGGAGTGTCCGGACAATGGCGGTAGTCCGGGGATCCCGTCCAATCTCCGCCACAAATTCCCGGTCGATCTTGATCCGGTCCACCGGAAACCGCCGGAGAGAACCCAGGGAAGAGAACCCCTTGCCGAAGTCGTCGATGACCAGGCGCACCCCGATCTCCCGAAGCTCGGAGAAAATGGTTCCCGCGTCCTTATGGAAAAAGACCGACTCGGAAAACTCGAATTCGAGACGCTCCGGCGGAAGCTTCGTCTCCCGGAGGACTGAGCGGACGGAGGCGACAAAGGAAGAGGAATCCTGAAGCTGGCGTCCGGAGACGTTCACCGAAAGAAAGGCCCGGCTCCCCGTCCACCGGACGGCCTCCCGGCAGGCTTCCCGGAGAACCCAGGTCCCGAGGCTCCCGATCAGTCCGGCCGACTCGGCGTGGTCGATGAACTCTCCCGGAAGCAGAAGGCCCTTTTCCGGATGGTTCCAGCGGACCAGGGTTTCAAAACCGACGGGTTTTTTTGTGGCGAGGTCGACGACCGGCTGGAACTCGAGAAAGATCTCGTGTCTCAGAAGGGCCTGCCGGAGCGCATTGGTCATGGAGACCCTCCGGTCGAGGGCGGCCGACATCTCCCCCGAGAAGAACTCCACCGCGTTCGAGCGACGCTCTTTGGCCTTGTACATGGCGATGTCTGCGTTTCTGAGGAGCTCCGAGGCCTCCAGCCCGTCCCGAGGATAGATGGAAACCCCGATGCTGGCGGAGACCACGAGGTCTTGTCCTCCGATCCGGATCGGCCGGGACAGTTCTCCGAAAATCCGGCCGACTGCGGCCAGGATCCCGGCCTGGCTGTCGAAGCCGGTCATGATGACGGTAAACTCGTCCCCGCCCATCCGGGCGACCGTGTCCTCTCCCCGGGTCACACTGACAAGACGGGAGGCGGCTTCCCGGAGAACGAGGTCTCCGGCCTGGTGGCCCAGGCTGTCGTTGACCTCCTTGAAGCTGTCGAGATCCATGTACAGAAGGGCGAGCGGCCCCCCCTGGCGCCGGGCCCGCTCCAGGGCCTGGTCGAGCCGGTCGTGAAAAAGGACGCGGTTGGGAATCCGGGTGAGGTGGTCGAACTGGGCCTGATAGGCGAGACGGCGCTCCATTTCGCGCTTCTCCGTCACGTCGCGGAAGACCTGGACGACCCCGGTGATCCGATGTTCGGCGTCCCGGACGGGGGAGGCGGTCTCCTCGATCGCAATCTTCCGACCGTCACGGGAGAGAAGGGATGTGTGAACGCCAGACCCCGAAAGGGATGCTCCGGCCAGGCAACGCCGGACCGGGTCGTCGACACGCTCCCCGGTCGCGTCGTTTTCGATCCGGAATACCTCCTCCACCGGACGGCCGGTGGCCTCGAGAAGGGAATATCCGGTCAGTGTTTCGGCGACGGGATTCATGAAGGAGACCAGCCCCTGGCCGTCTGCCACGATGACGGCATCCCCGAGTGATTTGAGGGTCACGAACCACTGCTCCCTCTCCCGGGCCAGCGAGGTCATGAGCTGCCTTCTCCGGGAGATGTCCCGGACCATGACCATGTACCCGGCGATCTTTCCGTTTCCCCGGGAGGAGAGGATCTTTCGCCCGGAGGCCTCCCCGGGAAAGGTCGTTCCGTCCTTCCGGCGGTACTCCACTTCATAGGGTGCGAGACTTTCGGAGGCCCCGGTCGAGTACCGGAGCCTTCCCTGCTCGATGAAGTCCTCGTGGCGGGCATAGAGAACGGCGATGGACTGGCCGATAAGCTCGGAGGGGTCGTAGCCGAAAATCCTCCGGACGGAGGGGCTTGCCAGGACGATGCGACGCCGGGGATCGACGGCCAGGATGGCGTCGACGGACGACTCGAAAATCGCCTGAAACCGGTAATGCTCCTCTTCCCAGCGAGTCTTGCGCCCTGGCACAGGCCCTCCTTGACGGCCGATGAAAGAGGCCGACGGTCCCCGCGCAACCGCTTTCGAACCGAAGCAATCGGGTCGAAAGGACTTTCAGATCCAGCGTCCCGAATGATACCCATGAGGTATGATCCGGAAGGATTTTAGCATACTAGCCGAAATATTCCGAGAAATAAATACATAAAAAATAATAATTATTATACTTTAAATAATC
>DAIBSV010000008.1 GCA_027415455.1 Nitrospirota bacterium
CCGGAGCAGGGTCTCCGAGACGGCGTTGATCTGGGCGATGGCCCCCGCGATGCTCTGGCCCTGGTGAAAATAGACCTTGATCAGCCCCGTGCCGTTGATCGACTCCGACTCGATGCGGCTGATGCCGTTGACGGTGGTCGAGTAGGCCCTCTCGGCGATCAGGACGATCCGCTCCTCCATGTCGAGGGCGGAGAGGCCGGGGTAGTTCCAGACGACGTTGACGACCGGAATGTCGATCACCGGGAAGATGTCGAGCTTCATCCGGAAGAAGGCGAGGGTGCCTGCGATGAAGATGACGGCCGCGAGCACAAAGACGCTGTAGGGCCGTTTCATGGCGATGCGTACGAGCCACATATCCGGAGGCGATCCTTGTCATCGGGAGAGGAGAGCGGGACAAGGCCCTTCTCCTTCGATTGATTGATTGATCAACCAAAATTCGGTTGTTTTCAAACCATTCTATACCCGCATGGCTGCGAGGTCCAGAGGAGGGGGATCGGCCATCCGATCCCCGGGGAAGAGGAAAGCCGCCTACTGGCGGCTGTTCCGGTCGTTTCCGAGCCAGGCGGTGATGAAGGCCTTGATGGCCTGTTCGTCGAAACGGTCCAGCATTTCGAGGCGGGTCCAGGCGGTGAGGGCGATCTTGTTTTTTCCGATCGTGGGATTGGGGGCGATCAGGACCGCCTTGCCCATCTCCATGGCCATCTGGGGATTGTAGGTGTCGAAGGAGCGGGAGATTTCCGTGAGCTTTTTGACGAGGGAGGGGCAGGTGCAGTTGTACTGGATCAGGACATTGCCGTGCTCCAGGAGGTGGGCCTGGATGGCATTGGAGAGGGGCGTCTTCGAGACATAGCCGTCGGCGAAGACCTCCTCGTGGGGGCCGGAGGTGGGGGGATTGCTGTTGTACCTGAAGTCCTTCAGGCGGGACTCGTCCCAGTGGGCATGTCCCTGGGAGGGGTAGAAGGTTCCGGGCCCCTGGATGGTCGGGGTTGCCGACGCGGGAGCCTGGCCCCCCCCGGAGGGGGCGGGGGCCGGAGCGGAGGCTGCGGGAGCCGCAGGGGCCGGGGGAGTGGATTGGGCGACGGTCGGAGCCTCGCCGCTCTTCTTAATGTGGGTGACATAGGCCGCGAAGGTTCCGACGATCAGGAGAACCGCGATCAGGGGCCAGCGGGAGGAAGGGGTCGAAGATCTGTTCAAGGCATTCTCCGGGATTGTGGTATGGGGTGTGGTGGTGTCCGGGGCCATCGGGAACCCGCAAATTTCTATCAGTCTACAGATCGGGGGAAAAGACGGCAAGAACCCCGGGTCTCGCTCCGGGTCGGGGCCGGGCGGAAAATTCTTCCCGCCATTCGGAGAGCGGCCTGTGGTCCAGCTTCTGTCGCTTCGGCGGGATCCTCCGGGAGCTTGGGCCTGATCTCGGAAAGCAGGAACTCACGAATCCCGGACGACGGACAGGTCCCGTTCGAAGACGGGGATCTTCCGGCAGTGTGTCGTACTTTCCCCGGGGCCGAGTCCCGCGAAAAGGCGAAAAAGATGGAGGATGTAATCGACCTGGGCCCGGGCGGACATCTTGGAGGTTCCGAGGTCCCGGGCCCGGAAGCGGTAGGGGATTTCCACGACCCGTCCGTAGCATCCCCGGACGAGGATCTCGATCAAAATCTTCCAGCTCCCCGCGTCGAAGCGGAGCCCCTCCAGAATCTCCCGGCGAAGCATGAAGACCCCCCCGGTCGGATCGGAGGCGGGACGGACCCGGGAGAGGAGAATCCGGGCCAGGAGGCGCGCCACGAGGGAGACGAGCTTCCTGGGGAGGGTGAGCCCCCCGTCGCTTCCCCCTGGGAGGAAGCGCGAAGGGATGACCAGATCGGCTCCCCGGTCGATCCGCTCCATCATGGAGGGAATCAGGGAGGGGGGATGCTGGAGATCCCCGTCCATCACCGCAACCACCGATCCGCGGGCTTCGGCCATGCCCCGGACGATCGCCGAGCCGAGTCCCCGTTCGCCGGATCTGTGGAGGAAGCGGACGACGGGATTCTCCCGGGCGAGGGCTTCGAGGAGACGGGGTGTGGAGTCGGTGCTGTCGTCGATGAAGAGAATTTCGTAGTCGCGTCTGCCGGCCTTTTGCATTTCCCGGCAGACGGCCGAGACGAGAAGGGCGGCGTTCTCCCCCTCGTTGAAGGTGGGAACGACGAGGGTGAGTGTCATGCGGGGGAGGAGGGCGGCGCCGAAGCCAGAAGCCCGAGAAAGACTCCGAGGAGCCCGACCGGGTCGCCGGTCCGGGTGAGAACCCCGCTCACGGCCAGGGTGTCGGCCCCGGCGGCGAAAACCTCCCGGGCGTTGTCCGGGACGATCCCGCCGATGGCGACCAGGGGAAGGGGGGTGAGCGCGCGTGTTTCTGCGAGGGCGCCGGGGCCCCGTGAAGGGATTTCCGTCTCCTTCGTCCGGGTGGGAAAGATCGGACCCACCCCCAGATAGTCGGGACCCACGGTGAGGGCTCTCTGTACTTCGGGGAGGTTGTGGGTCGAGATCCCCAGATGGAAGCCGGGACGTGGGCGGACGAAGGAGGGCTCCAGGGCCGAGAGATCGGTCTGTCCAAGGTGAACGCCGTCGGCTCCCGAGAGAATGGCGATATCGGTCCGGTCGTTGACGGTGAAGAGGCACCCGGTCTCCCGGGTCCACCCGCGGATTTTTTCGGCGATGTCGAAGAGGGCCCGGTCGTCGAGGGCCTTGTCGCGAAGCTGGAACCAGGGAAGTCCGGCGTCGAGGAGATCCCGGAGGCGGCGCTCGAAGGCGTCGGCATCCGAAAAGTCTTGGGTTCCGGCGAGATAGAGAAGTCGGGGAAAGGCGGTCATCGTCTTACCGGCGATTCATTCGTCGGCGTCGGCGGGGGTGCTTGCGGATTCCTGGGCGCGCCTCTCCATGAAATGCTCCACGAAGGAGGTGGAGTAGCGGCCGGAGCGGAAGGTGGGATCCCGGAGCACCTCCAGATGGAAGGGGATGGTGGTCTTGATCCCCTCGACCCGCATCTCGGAGAGCGCCCGGAACATGCGGTCCATCGCCTCCTCCCGGTTTCGTCCGGTGGCGATCACCTTGGCCACGAGGCTGTCGTAGTGCGGAGGGATGACCGCGCCCTGGTAGGCGGCGGTGTCGATCCGGATCCCGGGTCCTCCGGGCAGGACGAGACGGGTGATGGTTCCGGGCGAGGGGGTGAAGGTCCAGGGATCCTCCGCGTTGATCCGGCATTCGATCGCGTGGCCCTCGGGCCGGGCCGGGGGCGAGGGAATGGGTTCCCCCAGCGCCACCTGGATCTGGGCCTTCACCAGATCGTAGCGGAAGATCGATTCGGTCACCGGATGCTCCACCTGGATGCGGGTGTTCATTTCGATGAAAAAGAAGCGCTCCTCCGGGTCCACAAGAAACTCTACCGTTCCGGCGTTCACGTAGTCCGCCGCTTTCGAGGCGGCGATGGCCGCCTGGCTCATGGCCGAGCGCAGGGCCGCCGTGATGAAGGGGGAGGGGGCCTCCTCCAGAAGCTTCTGGTGACGACGCTGGATGGAACAGTCCCGCTCCCCGAAGGTCAGGATCTCCCCTTTCCCGTCCCCCAGCACCTGGATCTCGATGTGGCGCGGGTTGATGAAGAAGCGCTCGATGTAGACCTCCTTGTTCCCGAAAGCCTGCAGGGCTTCGGTCTGGGCGGTCTGGAAGGCGTTCGAGAACTCCTCGGGGGAGGTCACGATCCGCATCCCCCGTCCTCCTCCGCCCCCGGAGGCCTTGATGATGAGGGGGTAGCCGATTTCGGAGGCGACGTCGAGGCCGTCGGATTCGGAGGAGATGGTTCCGATGCTGCCCGGGACAACGGGGACTCCCGCCTCCCTCATCAGCGCCTTGGCCCGCGCCTTGTCCCCCATGAGGGAGATCGTCTCCGGCGAGGGGCCGATGAAGACGATCCCCGCGGCGTGGCAGATTTCGGCGAAGTGGGCATTTTCCGAGAGAAATCCGTATCCTGGATGGATGGCGTCCGCCTGGGAGATCTCGGCGGCGCTGATGATGTTGGGGATGTTCCGGTAGCTCCCGTGCCCTTCGGGAGGGCCCACGCAGACGGCCTCGTCGGCCATCTGGACATGGAGGGCGTTCCTGTCGGCGGTCGAGTATATGGCGACCGTGGCCAGCCCGAGGTCGCGGCATGCCCGGATCACCCGGACGGCGATTTCGCCCCGGTTTGCCACCAGAACCTTTCTGAAGAGCCGTTTGGCGGGGGTGGCCATCAGGAGGCTTCTTCCGCCTTCGTGTCGACCTCGATGAGGGGAGTTCCATACTCCACCGGCTGGCCATTTTCGACGAGGAAGGCCCGAATCGTCCCCTCGAACTCGGATTCGATTTCGTTCATCAGTTTCATCGCCTCGATGATGCAGAGGATCTGCCCCTTGGCGACGGCGCTTCCGACCTCCACGTAAGGGGCGGCATCCGGGGAGGAGGAGCGGTAGAAGGTGCCCACGATGGGGGATGTGATGGTCCGCACCGATCCTGGACGGGCGGGCTGGGGCGCGACGGGGAGGGGAGCCTTGCTCCCCGTCATGGGAAGCTCTCCGGGTTCGGAGATCGCCTGGAAGGATCCCTGGAAGGGGGAGCGCTGGATCCGGAGACGGGCCCCGTCCCGCTCGAACTCGAACGAGAGCAGGTTGTGCTCCCGGGCGAGCTCCAGGATCTCCCTGATATCCTCATTGTTCATGGAATGGAGCCCTCGCTGTAGGATGCCCTCAATTTGCGGCCCGAACCCGTTCGATGTACTCCGACGTCCGCGTGTCCACCTTGATAACATCCCCTTCCTGGAGATGGAAGGGAACCTTGACCGTGGCCCCGGTTTCGACCTTGGCCGGCTTGGAGCCGCCCGAGGCCGTATCCCCCTTCCGGGCGGGGTCGGTTTCGACGATGGCCAGTTCCACGAAGGTCGGAAGGTCGATCGTGATTGGCTTGTCCTTGTAGAAGAGAATGCTGACCGGCATCTGCTCCTTCAGGAAAAGGATCCGGTCACCCAGTTCCTTTTTCGTCAGGGTGGTCTGCTCGTAGGTGTCGGTGTCCATGAAGATGTAGTCCTCGCCCTGGGCGTACAGGAACTGCATGGACTTTTCCTCGACATCGGGGACGTCGAATTTTTCGCCCGAGCGGAAGGTCCGCTCGATGACCAGGCCGGTCTTCATGTTTTTGAGCTTGGTCCGGACGAAGGCGCCGCCCTTTCCCGGCTTGACGTGCTGGAATTCGACGATGAAATAGGGTTCCCCGTCCACTTCGAGTCTTGCTCCACCGCGAAAATCGCTGGTGACAATAACGGCCATGCATTCTCCTTGATTTCTCCGGATCGTCCGGAGGGTTGGTTGGTCTTCAGGGGAGCGTGGTCTTCGGCGTCCGGTTTTCGAGCCAGTCGAGAAGGCCCAGAATGCCCAGTCGATAGACGGCGGGCCCCAGCCCTCCGATCACGCCGACGGCGATGTCGCTTATCAGGCTTTTGTGCCGGAAGGATTCCCGGCGGTATACGTTCGACAGATGCACTTCGACAACGGGGAGGCCCACGGAAAGGAAAGCATCCCGGATCGCCACGCTCGTATGCGTGTACGCTCCCAGGTTCGCCACGACGCCGTCGGTCCCGTCGTCTCCGGCCTGGTGGATCCGGTCGATCAGGCCCCCCTCGTGATTCGACTGGTAGAAGACGGGGGAAAAGCCGTCCCGCGCCCCCATCCGGACGATCTCCCCATGGATCTCATCGAGGGTTTTCCTTCCGTACTGGTCGGGCTCCCGGCTTCCGAGGCGGCTCAGGTTCGGGCCCTGGAGGATCAATATCTGCCTCACACTCGGTCGCTCCTCCGGAAGGACTGGATCGCCTGGGAGACCAGAAGCCGGCAGAGTCCCACGTTCGCGCCGGGTTTCAAGGCCAGAAAGAGGGCCTCGTTTTGGTCGACGGGAAGGCCGTAGAGGACGGCGTGCTCCATCCAGACGACCGTTCCCGTAAGTTCGCCCCAGTTGAGCATGCGTGTCATGTCGGTGACGGCCCGGACGATTTCGACCCCCTCGGCGGCCAGAACGTCCGCCCAGTGGCCGGTGTCGCTTGCCTCGGCGGACAGTCCGTCCAGAGTCATCCGGACGTATCCGATCATATCCCGTCCCATCCGGTCCCGGATCCTTTCGATGATCGCCCCCGTCAAACCTTCGGCCACGATGGGAGAGGCGGGGGAGGGTGCCCGAACGGGTTCCCCGGCAGGGCCCGGGGACTCGAGTGAACGGGCCGGTTCGGCTTGCATTTCGGGCTCTTCCGGGATTTCCCTCGCGGAAACCGGGGAAACCGTTTCCATCGCTTCCGGCTCTTCCAGATCCGGCAAAGGCGCCGGGGGAGCCACAGGGAGCGGTTCGGGAACCGGAACGGAGACGGTTTCGGAAACGTCCGGCCCGGTTAATCCGAGCCGGGTCTTCACCTGGCGGATCTTTTCCGGAAGAGAGGCGCTTTCGGGATCCCTTTCGAAAACCGCCTCGTAGATTTCGAGGGCCTCTTCGAGGTGGCCCTGGTCGGACAGAAGGTCTCCCATCGTCTCTGTCCGGGGAAGATGGGAGGCTGAAGCGGAGGCACCCGTCTGGATCTCGGGTTCGGCCTCGGGAATGGGGATCTCGGCGGCGTGGAGGAGTTCCGGTTCGGTGGTTTCAGGAGGAGCGGTCGCCTCCGGTTCTGTCGCCGCCACAGGAGCGGACGTTTCCGTTTCGGCGGGCGCCTTTGGCGTTTCGGAATCCTGGGCGAAAAGTTCGTGCGGCATCTCGACGATCGTTTCTTCCGGCTCTTCCCGGAGCGGGGGAGCCTGCTCCCGCATGACGGAGGGCTGAGGGGCGGCTGTGGCTCCCTGGCTCTTCTCTTCGATTCTGGACAAAACCTCGGTCATTTCCGGGTCGCCGGGGGAGAGGGCCATGGCGGCCTCGGCCATGGCCTTCGACTCCGCAATCCGATCCTTGTCCAGATAAAGCTCAGCGAGGTTCTTGAGGGCCAGCAGGTTGTCGGGGATCGTCCGGTTCACGAACTCGAACTGTTCGATCGCCCGGTCGGTCTCCCCCTCTTCCCGGAGAAGCTTTCCGTAGGCGATTCGCGCGGCCAGATAGTAGGGATAGTATTCCTCCCCGTTCTTCAGGAGCTCGAGCGCTTCCTTGCGGCGTCCGGCCTCGATGTAGGCCTCCGCCAGCTGAAGAAAGGAGCGGCTTTTCGGATTGGCCTTGATTCGCTCTTCCAGAACCTTCAGTTCATCCTGGTTCATTAAAACCGCCATGTGAAAGGATGACAAACCGGATCGGAAAGTCCCGCTCCTAAGACCGGAGAAGCAAGCGGGCCGGCGACAGGCCGCTTCGCCCGTCCTCCGGAATGAAATCCCGATCTTTCGCCGTGTTCTGCCAAAAAAACGCCCCTCCGTGAGGAAGCCGCTTCGGCACATAAGAACCCGGAGAGGATGCCGCTCAGCGGTGTTATCTCCGGCCGCTCTTATTGCGGACGCGCCATTTTCGAAAAACAACCGTTTCCGCGGTCTCGCAGGCTGGGGAACAGCATTGCAGGGAAGAGGTCGACATCCTCCCCTTTCGGAAGAAAAGGGGATCCCGGCCGGGCTTGCGCCCTCCGGCGGGTTCCTGTGACGGACGCCAGATTCGGTGAAGATCATTGCCACAGGCTCTGCGGGCCTGTCTGGCCCTGTTTGCATAATGTGCGGAGATTGCGTCGGAGATTTTACGGAAGAGACTTCCTCTTCCAACCCGATATCTTCGGTTGTCAACGAACAAAATGAAGATCTTTGCGGTCTCTGCCGGACATCACTTTCTCTCGTCGTCGAGGATAGCAAAAGCGCAGGGAAAAATCACGCCTGACATCTCTTCCCTGAATCACCGAGTTTTGCGGGGGGATTCCCGATGATTTAAAATCCCCGCGCAAGTTCCCCTCTTTGCGTATAGAGACATTGTCCTGAGGGTTTTCAGGAGAAAAAGAGCGGAATTTTTTAAGCTCGCCCCTTTTTATTAAAGGCCGGGCCGGAGTGGCTGGCCCTGACCTTCGAATGCACGGCAAAGGTCCGGAAGGATATGGTCCACAAACGGACAGTCGGCCCTTCCGGACCGGGCCGGGTTCTCCTGCCGCCGCTGCGGGATCGGAAAACGGAAACAGCGAGGGCAGAGACCCTCTCGACAGCACATGGCTCCTCGCCTCTTGACAAATCCGATCAATCTGGAAATACTTTGGACAGTCTGGTCAGTCTTTGACCAGGAGCGCCCGTCAGTCTTGTCGGCGGGCGATGGAGTCCACCATCTTCGGAGGTTTTATGGAAAGCGACCCTAGTCGCATGCGGACAGGAAAGGAGGGGAAGGCCGTCCGTTAACTCCCTCGCCTCTTTCCTGCTTCATCCTTCCTTTGTCCTGTCCGCTGTTTCCTCTTTGACACGCTTACAATTCGAACATCCGGATGACTTTGCCAGACTCGGGTCCTCAGGTTTTTCGTGTCGTGCCCAAGCGAAGAAAAATTGTCAAAAAACACGGAAAGGACAGTCTCATGCCAGCGCATCACACTTCATCCACGCTCTTTGTCGTTCTGCGGAAAATCAGAATTCTCCTTGATGTCGTGGGGGAGATCCTGACCCAGCCCGGACCTTTGGGTCGAATCGGTCCCTGCTCGGACACGCTTCGGACCCATCGGTTGCTTCCCCCTTGCCCATTCCGGTGATTCGTTGTCGCAAGAGGGGTCTGTGACCCGATCCCCCCACCTCTCCGCCTTAGGGAGAGATCTGAAAAAGGAGTGTTTATGAAAAATCCGATCCTTCATGCGGCCAATTCCCGGAGCCCTGGCTCCGGAGAGTCGCATGCCGGAGAAATTCGCGGGGCTCTGGGCACCATTTCGCGCCATTCTCCCCTTCCTTCCTCTCCCCTGGCCAGAAGGGTCCGGACCCTTCTGGCCATTCTCGGGCCGGGACTGATCGTCATGAGCGGGGACAATGATGCCGGAGCCTTTGCCATTTACACCCGAGCCGGTCAAAACTACGGAACCGCGCTCTTGTGGACGCTTCTTCTCCTTGTGCCCGTCATCTATATCAACCAGGAAATGGTTCTGCGGCTCGGGGCCGTTACGGGAGTCGGACACGCCCGCCTCATTTTCGAACGCTTCGGACGGTTCTGGGGGGCCTTCAGCGTGATCGACCTGTTTCTTCTCAATGCCTTGACGATCGTCACCGAGTTCATCGGGATCAGCCTGGGCCTCGGGTATCTGGGGATTCCCAAACTCCTGGGGGTGGGGGCTGCCGCAATCCTCATCATGCTGACGGCGAGTACGGGGAATTTCAGGCGATTCGAGCGATTCACGCTCTTTCTGGTCTTCGGAAGCCTGTTGCTCGTTCCTCTCTTTTTCATGATCCATCCGCCGATGCACCAAATGGGCCACGATTTCTTTGTTCCGGGGATTCCGAAAGGAGGCCATCCCGAAGATATCCTGCTTCTGGTCATCGCGATCGTGGGAACCACCATCGCTCCCTGGCAGCTCTTTTTCCAGCAAAGCTACGTCATCGACAAAAGGATCACCACCCGCTTCATCCGATACGAACGGATCGACCTGTGGATCGGAATTGCGGTGGTCGTCGCCGGCGCCGCCGCCATGATGGGTATCGCCGCAAAAACCTTCGCCGGCCATCCCGAATTCGGGAATTTCACGGACGCCGGAGCGGTGGCCGCGACGATCTCAAAATACCATGGCCATCTCGCGGGAGTCCTTTTCGCCGTCGCCCTGATCGACGCCTGCATCGTGGGCGCGTCGGCAGTCTCTCTCTCGACCGCTTATGCGCTGGGAGATGTATTTTCGATGGGCCATTCCCTCCACAAAAAGCCGACGGAGGCGCTGGGATTCTATGCCTTCTTTTTCGGGCTGATCGCTCTGGCCGCTCTTCTCGTCACCTCTCCCGGGGTTCCCCTCGGACTTTTGACCAACATGGTCCAGACGCTGGCGGGGGTGCTCCTTCCCAGCGCGACCGTTTTTCTCCTGCTTCTCTGCAACGACAGGGCCGTGTTGGGTCCGTGGGTCAACTCGCGTGCCGTCAATATTTTCACCGCCGTCGTCGTCGCCATTCTCGTGATGCTCTCGGCCATCCTGACTGTCTCCGAACTCTTTCCCTCGCTCCGCTGGAAAACGATGGTGACGTTGATCGCTGCGGGATTGCTGATCGGAAGTCTGACCGCCCTCGTCGTCCGGATCGTTGAACGAAAGAATTCCCCGGAACCCCCCACACTGGAGGAGACGGTCGACGCCTCTCGGGAGCATTGGAAAATGCCTCCGCTCGATCGGCTTCCCCCGGGAAGGCTCTCCCTTTCAAGCCGGGTCTGGATGACTGTTCTGAGATCCTATCTGGCAGTGGCCGGTGGGCTCTTGTTCTTTAAGCTGATTCGCCTGGCTTTTTCGGGAGAAGCCAGTTAAATGGTTGACACCGACCCTTCCTCCATATGGTTCGTGAACGGAAGGCTGTGTCGCTGGAGAGGCAAGGATGACGGGTCAGGAGGAAGGGAAAGGCGTCATGGTCGGGAATGACCATCCGCATTTTCCTGGAAAGGCGCGGGATGGCCGGGCCACCCCCCCCGCGACGACGGCGTCGAGGATCTGTCCGGCGATGGCGCTCTTGTCCGCCCTCGGGAGGGTCCGGAACTCTCCCGAGGGGGTGACGAGGACCACCTCGTTGTCGGGGGAGGAGAATCCGATGTCGGCGCGCGAGATGTCGTTCGCCACAAGGAGGTCCACCTTCTTGTGGCGGCATTTTTCAAGGAGCAGGGAGGGGTCGAGGGAGGACTCGGCCGCGAAGCCGACCAGGAACTGTCCCGGTCTTTTCCGGGCGGCGAGTCCCTTCAGGATGTCGGGGTTTTCCACCAGGGAGAGGGTCCATTCCCGGCCGTCCTTTTTCCGCTTTCCCGTGACGGGATCCTTCATGCGATAGTCAGAGACGGCTGCCGCCATGATCAGAAGCTGGTGGGAGGGAAAGAGGGATTCGAGGGTCTCCTGCATCTCCCGGGCGGTGGTCACCCGGTGGAGGTCGCAGCCCGGAGGAGGGGGGAGGTCGGTCGGCCCCGAGACGAGCGTCACCCGGGCCCCCCGTGCCTGGGCGGCGCGGGCCAGGGCGTTCCCCATCCGTCCCGAGGAGGCGTTGCCGATGTAGCGGACGGCGTCGATCGGTTCCCGTGTCGGTCCGGTGGAGATGAGGACGCTGAGACCCGACAGGGGGCCGTCCGGGGGCCGGACCGTCCTGAGAACGGGAAGAAGGGCCTCGAGAATGCGGTCGACCGGGGCCATGCGGCCGAGGCCGGACTTTCCGGAGGCCAGGGGACCGGCCTCGGGGGGAATCTCGACCACCCCTCGCTCCAGAAGCGTCTTACGGTGCCCCGTCGAGGCGGGATGGTGATACATCGCCTCCTCCATGGCGGGAGCGATCAGGACCGGAACGGTGGCCGAGAGCAGGAGCGTCGAGAGAAGGTCGTCCGCCAGGCCCAGGGCCATCCTGGCGATGAAGTCGGCCGAGGCGGGAGCCACGAGCACGGCGTCGGACTTGTCCAGAAGGGCGAGATGGGAGACCCGTCCCCCTCCCTCCTCGCGAGGGCGGCGCGGATTGAAGAGGTCCGTTTCGACCGGATGGCCCGAAAAGACCTCCGCCGGCAGAACCGGGAAAAAAGGAAGCGCGTTCCGGGTGGCGACCACCCGGACGGAAATACCCTCCCCCTCGAGCCGCCGGATGAGGTCGAGGGACTTGTAGGCGGCAATGCTCCCGGTGACGCCCAGGAGGATGGAGGGGGACCGATCCGGCAAGGGACTCAGATCTCCTTGTCGTCCTCGATATCTTCTCCGCCATCCCCCGGTTCGGCGGAATAGGCGGGATCTTCCTGGTAAACGTCGAGGTCGGCCCGGATCGCCTCGGTCGATTCGCGGGCGTATCCACGCGGAGCCGGAAGATATTCTTCCTGCTTTCGGGCGGCCCGGATCGCCTCGCGATGCTTCTGCTCGGCAAGGACGGCCGCCTGACCCGTCAGAATGGGGACCTTCTTGCCGAGAATTTCGGCGAGCCCGATGGTTGTTTCCTTGTGGTAGGGCCAGTCCTGAACGGGGGAATGTCCTTCCATGATCTGGCGGGTCCGCTTGGCCGCCGCGATGACGAGCCTGTAGTGGCTGTCGATCACGTCGTCAGTGTACTCGATGGGCTGGGAAATAAGATCGTTCATCATTTTCTCCGTGCGTTCATTGTGTTCGGCCCCGGCGAGCCTCCTGGGGTTCGTCCGGTCCCGACCGTCAAAGGGATGAGCCGTTGCCCGCGAACCCCTTC
Organism: Nitrospirota bacterium; assembly: GCA_027415455.1. The sequence continues at coordinate 12,342 of DAIBSV010000008.1, forward strand.
AAATAGGTTTTTTCCATGAATTCCTGAAGACCGCTCTTCCGGTAATGCTCCGCCCGGATGATGGCCAGCAGATCCTGGGACGCCCTGTCGAACTCCCGGTTGATCAGAAGGTAATCGTATTCATTATAGCTGGTTATTTCTTTTTTTGCGCGCTCGAGCCGCTTTTTGATCGTTTCGGGGGAATCCTGGGCCCTTCCCGACAGTCGTTCCCGCAATACCTCGTAGGAGGGCGGAAGAATGTAGACGGAGAGGCTGGGGATCCCGCTTTGCCGCATGGTCCGGGCTCCCTGGATGTCGATGTCGACCAGGACATCCTTGCCCTGGGAGAAGGAGCGTTCGATCTGATTGCGCGCCGTTCCGTAATGGTTTCCGTAGACCTCCGCCGTTTCGAGAAACTCCCCCTTCGCCTTCATCTCGGCGAAGAGATCCGGCGTCACGAAGAAGTAGTCGACGCCGTCGACCTCTCCCGGCCGGGGAGAGCGCGTGGTGTAGGAAATCGAATAGGTGATCCAGCCCACCATGGAGGAGACTCGCCGGCAGAGGCTCGTTTTTCCGGCGCCAGATGGGGCCGAGACAATATAGAGCAGGGGACGTCCCATTTCGGGCCGGAGAGAAAACCACGAAAGCCCTGAAGCCTGGGTGGAAAGGGACGGAGTCTCGCTTGTCGTTTTGTTCACGGGTTGTCCTTGCTCTTCATTGGGGGTGGACCGCCCGGGTCACTCCAGATTCTGGATCTGCTCCCGGAAACTCGACAGGATGTTTCGGATTTCCATCGCCGGCTGGAAGAGTTCGGGGGAGGGCTCCTTCGAGATGAAGGTCGTCAGCTCCCGGTTCATCTCCTGGGCCAGAAAGTCCAGGGACCGTCCCAGGAGTCCTCCCTTTTCGATTTCCCGCTCGGCCTGGGCCAGGTGGATGTGAAAGCGCTTCCACTCCTCCTCGTTGTCTTTCTTGGCAAGATAGAGGAGCGCCTCTTCCTCGAAGCGCTTTCCGGGATCGCCCTCGATTTCCCGGAGATAGGACTTCATCCGTTCCAGGAACTTTCTCCGGATCTCCTTGCGGGCCGTTTTCTTCCTTTCTTCGATCTGGTCTGCCAGCTTGCGGATGGAGGCAATGAACTCCCTGAGGAGATGGAGGAGCGCCTGGCCTTCCCTTTCCCGGGAGAGGACGAGGGCCTCCAGTGCCCCGGAAAAGTCGGCGAGAGCGGTCCGCTCGTCGAGGGGCGGGGACTCGGCGAAGCTGTCCAGCGCCAGCATCTGCAGGATGTGGGAGATCTCGATCTCCCGCGAGAGACCGAGCTGGTGGTTCAGGAGTGAGAGGTTCCGGTAGGCCCTGACCCCTTTTTCGATGAAGGAGTTCAGGCTCTTCCCCGATCCTTCGGTCCGGTGAATGTAGGCGTCGATTCTCCCCCGCGAGAGACGCTGGGAGACGGATTTCCGGAGCGACGGCTCCAGGCCTTCCCATTCGGGGGGGATCCGAAGGACGATTTCGAGGGAGCGGTGGTTGTAGGATCTGAGCTGGATCCGATAGCCGTTGGCCGTCAGGGATTCGGCATATCCGGTCATGCTGGCGATCTGTCCCGTGACCGGGTCAGCCATGGATCAATCCTCCCTCGGCCGGAACGAAGCCTCCCGGTCTCATTCGGTGGAGATGTCCTGTTCGGTCTGCTGGGATTCCGGGATGATCCGGATGAAGCGCTCCCGAAGATCGGAGAGCCGGATTCCCCGGACCCAGTCGGCCTCTTCATTCTGACCGGAGTGTCTGAGCTCTCCTTCGTATTCTCCGAGTAGCCTGTTGACGGCTTCGGTGTCGACGGGAAGGAGTTTTGAAAGAACGACCTTGGCCCCCTTGGCGATTCGCCGCCGGATCGCCGCGACGTCGAAGCCGAACTCCGGCTGGGGCATCAGGTAGACCGATCCTCCGGTCATGCCCGCGCAGATCCAGGGGCCGGGATCCCCCAGGACGACCGCACGGCCGTTCGTCATGTATTCGAAGGCGAAGCCCTTCAGGTTGGCGTGAAGGCCCAGATGGCCCACACCGTCGTCGACGGGACCGGTGATGCGTCCTCCGATGACGACGTCGGCCCCGGACAGACGAATGCAGGCCCGGGAGTCGCAGTTTCCCTGGATCAGAAAGAGGCCGCCCTGGGCGCCGTACCCCAGCGACTTGCCGACGGAGCCATCCACGAACCGCCCTTCCTGGTTCCGGGATTTCAGGACCACGATCCTCCCCCCGATGGCGCTCTTCCCCACGCCGTCCTGGGCCCCTCCCGAGACGTGGATCGTCATGTTCTCCTTGATGAAGGAGCCCATGCCATTTCCGGCGACCGACCCGGTTCCGAGGCGGATGTCGATGGGCGGATGGGACGGGGAATCCCGGTAGAGTGTCCCGGAGAGATGGGTTCCGATGTTCCGGTCCTGGGAGCTGACCGAAGCGACATTCAGCACCACGGAGGAAGGGTGCTTGCGAAGCTCCCGGAAGACCTCCTCGGTGATCTTTTCCGTCATCGTGACGTCGGGGAGCCCTCCGATGCCGCAGACTCCCTCGTTTTCCAGGCCGTAGGGCAGGGGATTCAGAAGGGTCGTGAGATCGAGACGGTCGAAATGGCGCATCTGGGCCAGATAGCTCGTGTTGCCGACGATGGACTGGGCGTTGTCGATCCCGAGGGTTCCCAGGACCCGGCGCAAATCCTCCCCCATGCCCCGGAAGAAGTGGACCAGCTGGCGGACGGCAAATTCGTAGTCCCGGGGGACGAAGCGCTTGAGGCCGTGGCGGGCGGCGTCCTCTTCCGTTTCGATCTGTGTGGCGATTCCCACATGGCAGGTGTCTGTCTGGCATTCCCGGCAGATGGTGCAGCCGATGGCAACCATGGGAAGGGTCCCGAATCCGGCGCGGTTGGCCCCGAGGCACATGAGCTTGACCACGTCGAGGGAGGATTTGAGCCCGCCGTCCCCCCAGACCTCGACCTGGTCCCGGAGGCCGGCGGAGAGAAGGGCCCGGTGGACCTCGGAAACCCCGATCTCGACGGGAAGGCCGACATACTTGAGGGCGTGGAGGCGCGCCGCCCCTGTGCCTCCATCGAAGCCGCTGACGGTGATGATGTCGGCTCCGGCCTTCGCGATCCCGATTCCGATCGTTCCCGCTCCGGGAATGACCGGAATCTTGACGTTGACGCGCGCCTTGGGATTCGCGCTTTTGAGCTCGGCCACCAGCTGGGCGAGATCCTCGATGGAGTAGAGGTCGTGGTTGTTGGAGGGAGAAATCAGGTCGACCCCCGGATTGGCGCGCCTGGCCAGGGCGATCTTCTGGGAGACCTTTCGTCCCGGCAGATGGCCTCCTTCTCCGGGCTTCGCCCCCTGGCCGATCTTGATCTCGAGGAGGTTCGAGGAGTTCAGGAGACGGATGTTCACGCCGAACCGTCCCGAGGCGATCTGCTGGCCCCGGCTCTTCTGATATTTTCCGAGCATGTCCTGGATCTCTCCCCCTTCGCCGTTCAGGGAAAGGATCCCGAGCTGCTCGGCCGCCTCGGCGTAGGCCCGGTAGGCGACCTCGCCCTGGGATCCGAAGGACATGGAGCTGATGACGAAGGGATAGGCCTGGTCGAGAACCGAGACATCGACGCGGTCCGGGGGAACGGGGGATCCATGGGGAACGAGGTCGAGCAGATGGCGGATCGAAATGGGATTTTCCGCTTCGATCGCCGAAAGCTTTTCCTGGTACTTGGCGTAGGGTTCGTTCGAGTTGGCGACGTCGAGGGCCAGCTTCCAGACCTTGGGGTAGAGGTGAAAGACGCGGGAAGATTTGTCGGTTTTAGGAGACCTGAAAAAGGGAGCCCGAAGATGCGCCTCTCCCTCGATCCGGGACCATGATAGTCCGGACTTTTCGCTGGTGAAGAAGTTCGGGGTCGCGAAGAGCTCGGAGACCTCGACCGAGAGTCCGATCGAGGACATGAGCCGGCCGTAGCCCCGCATTTCGTGGATCCCCATGGTCGAAATGATCTTTTCGATCCCCTTCTGCATCGCCAGGACGGTCCGGTCCATGCGCGCCTCGGTCTCCTCCGGCGAATAGGCCTCCGTTCCCTTCGGAGGGACGAGGACCGATTCGATCATGAGGGAGGGACACATGGCGTCCGCCCCCATCGAAAAATAGAAGATCAGGTCGTGGAGGTTCCGGAGCGCCCCGCTGTGGACGACGACGGACAGGGCCCGCCTCAGATTGGGGGAGTCCGAAGGGACGGAGGCGCGCCGGAGGGCCCGGTCGACCGTCGCGACGGTCAGGGCGGGCTCGATCCAGATCCGGCCCGGGCGAAGGGCGGCGCTGTCGTCGATCACGAGAATCTCGGTTCCGGAGCGGGCGGCGTCAACCGCCGTGCGTCCCATCTCCTCGAGTGCCGCCCGGAGGCTTGCTCCCTCCTCCATCGTCGAGTCCAGGATCCGGATGGCGGTACGGGGGAAGTACCGGGGAAGGTCCTCGAGGAGATAGGTGCCGTGTTTTTTCGCCAGGGCGCGATAGCGGTCGCCGGAAAGAGGGGATCCTGACAGATGCCCGCCCAGAAGGATGGGAAGAGAGATGTCGAGCCCTTTGGGAACGCGGACCGAATGTCCGAAGTAGGGACGGGGGCCCAGGACGATCCGGGGGGAAAAATGCTCCATTTCCCGTTCCCGGTCGATGGCCGGGTTGGTCACGACCGCGACGCTTTCCTTGAAGTAGTCAGGGATGTTCTGGCGTTCGGGATTGAGCGGGGCCATGGGGCCGTCGAAACCCAGGGAGCCGACAGGATCCATCCCGATCGACGCCATCCCCGCCAGGATGTCCAGATCTTCAGTCGCGAAGCCGAAGGGGTTCCAGAGCGTCTGGACCGGACGGTCGAAGACGGACTCATCGGGGGCGATGCCGAGGAATTCCCGGGCGGACAGGTCCTTCAGATTCGTTTCGTGCTGGGTCCTGCTGATGGAGGGACGGATCTTTTCGTTGAAGCGTTCGAAAAGGGTGTTCTGGATTTCCGGGTATCCCAGGATGCGGACTCCGCCGGGGGCGATCTGGACCGCCATTTTCTCCCCCGGGGCAAATGGCTTGGGTTCCGTGACCATCTGGTGGGCCCGGATGATCCCCCGCTCGGAGGAAAAATAGAGGGTGCTTTCCGTTTCGAAGGTCCAGAGGGGGCGGAGGCCCAGGGCGTCGACGGAGAATACCGCTTCGTTTCCGTATCGGGCGATGATGGCCGCCGGGCCCTGGGCCAGGGGGCCGAGAAATCGCCGGTAGAGGAAGTACATGGCCTTCCGCTCGTCGTCGAGGGCCGAAATGATGTGGGTGACGGGAGGGAAGAGGATCTCCATGGCCTCGATCAGGCTGAATCCGAACTGGACCATGAGTCCCTCGAGGGTCCGGTCGAGATCCTGGGAGTCGCTGCCGCTCGCGACGGGGGGAATTCCGAGCATGGCCGACTCGCGCCGGAGCTTGTCGATCGTGTTGATCTCCCCGTTGTGTCCGAGAACGGAAAAGGGCTGGACGCGCTCCGTCACCGAAAGGGTGTTGGTCGAATAGCGGCTGTGGCCCAGAACGAGCGTCCCCTGGCACTGGGGATCCTGGAAATCCAGGAAATAGTCGGCGAGAATGAAGCTCGTTCCCTTGACCTTGTAGACGACGACCGTCGGAGAGAGGGAGGCGATGTGCAGGATTCCGTCCCGCTCTAGGCGGGTGCGGGCCTGGAAGGTGGCATGAAGGGGGTTCGATCCGGGGGGGGAAAGGAGGGCCACCTGCCAGAAATGCGGCTGGTTGTCGGGAAAGGGGGTGACTCGCCGTGGAAGGGTCTGCCCCCTTCTGACCATCAGGACCTCGAATCCCTCTTCCGCGAAAATCTTTTTTATGAAATCCGCCCCGTTGTCCGGATGGTCGCCTCTCAGATAGAGATGGCCGGCCACGAACCGGGGATCCTCGACGAGGTTTCCGTCCTTCCCTTCCTTCTGGAGCCAGCGGCGCCAGAGCGGTTTGGGGATATCCAACTGGATGCCGCACCCGTCTCCTTCGTTCCGGATCTGCCCGGCGCGGTGCTCCATCTTCTGGAGAGCCTCGAGGGCTTCGTGAACCAGGCGGTGCGAGCCTCGCCCCGTCTTGGAAAGGACGGCGATGACCGCGCAGCTGTCCCGTTCCTGATCGGAAAAGGAGCCGGAAAGACTCGGAATCGTTTCCCGGGACGGGACGGGAGTCAAAAGGTCGGGGGAATGGTCCGGAGAGGCGTCATTTGTCATTTGGCAAACCTGTGGTGGGTGAAAAGCGAACGGGATATGGAAGTGTCGTGCGATAAGGGCGCATTGTCTCTCTTTGGTTCCGGGGGTTCCGGGGACGGCGGAACAGACTTGCCTGCAGAGTCCGGTTCCGGAAACGAAGAAATCCCGACGGAGGCTCCTTCTATGAGCTCTCTCGCATCGGGCTGTCCGGAAATTATACCCGAGGTCTTTTTCCTGTCGCAACAATTTTGTGCGGTTACTGGGAGGAATACGGGATAACGCTCATGCGGTCCCTTCGAAGAACATCGATCCCGTCTTTCTCCCGGGACGACGATCAGGGGGGCCCGGAACCGCGAGGCCCCCTTCCGGTCCCGCGAAGTCGCAACGGTCCGGAATCTTTCGAGACCTTCGCTTTTCAGGTTCGTCGACAAGGAGCGACGTTCAAAGAACGTTTGGGACGTGTTATAGGTTCGTCAGATCCTTATCAAGGAAAAATGCTGGGAAAAGGCGAGAGACGAGGTGTTTCGTTCCTTTGACGAGTTCGTCCGGAAACAGGATCTCGACACGTTTGGGATTCCGCAAGCCTGCCCCTGCTCGGACAAGCAAGTCCTGTCCGGAGGGGGCCTTCCCTAAGACGCTCCGGCGCTTCCTCTTCACGGCCTGGAATCATGATCTCCTGCCGATGACCATTAACGTCCCGAGTTTCCGATATGCATCGGATTATGCTCACGCGGTCTTTTCGAGGAACATCAGTCCCGTCTTTCTCCCGAGACGACGATCAGGGAGCCCCGGAGCCAGGAGACGGGGAGGATTCTTTCCGCCGTCCTGGAGACGAAGGAACCGGACGGCAGAAAGACGCAGGAATGGAGCTCGAGCGCGTCGACCGGCAATCCGGAAAAGAGGGCGGGGAGCTCCTCGGGCCGGTGCCACCGGGCCCCCCGCCACGCGCCGGATCCCCCGTTTTTTCCTTTCAGGCCGTAAAGCAGGCTGGCACGGTTCAGCCATCCGATGGCGAACCGGCGGTTCGTGACCCGGACGATCTCCCGGACGGCTTTCCGCTCGTCGTCGACGAAACACAGGGCGGCCACCGACGCCACCCGGTCGAAGCGCCTGTCCGGGAAGGGAAGCGCCCGAAGGTCTCCTTCGACCCATGCGGGGCCGATGGGACTCCTGTCCCGGGCAAAGGCCAGCCAGTCCCCGTTTCTGTCCAATCCTGTGACGCGAAGTCCCTCGGAAAAAAAACGACGGGAAAACCATCCGGTTCCGCATCCGGCGTCCAGAAGGGACTCACCGGGACGGGACCGGAGATCCCGGGATATCAGGCGGAATTCCGTCTCCCCCGTCCATCGTCCTTTCGGTGTGTCGTACCAGCGGTCATAGGAGGCGGGGTCCATCAGGAGGTCAGTCTCCTCCAGGCCGCGACCAGAGCCTCCGAGGCAAGATCGATCTCCATATCGGTAGTGAAGCGGCCCAGGCTGAGCCGAACGGCGGACCGGGCCCGCTCCTCCGGCATCCCCATCGCCCGGAGAACCGGGCTTGTGCCGGATTCTTCCCCGTGGCAGGCGCTTCCCGTGGAGGCCGCCACCCCGGGTGCCGCCTCCAGAAGTGCCCCTCCCTCCACCCCGGGAAAGGAGAGGTTCAGGATGTGGGAGAGACGGGAGTCGGGGGAGCCGTTGAGGCGAAGGCCGGGAACGGCCCCGGAAAGCTTCCGGATGAGTCTTTCCCGGAGTTTTTCCGTCCGGGCCGTTTCCTTCCGGAGAGTGATCCGGGCCAATCGCGCCGCCGTTCCCAAGGCCGCGATGGAGGGGACGTTCTCGGTTCCAGGCCGGCGTCCTCCCTCCTGTCCCCCTCCCGCCATAAGCGGCGAAAAAGGGGTTCCCCGGCGCACGTAAAGGACCCCGATCCCCTTCGGGGCATAGAATTTGTGTCCGGCCAGGGTCAGAAAATCGGCCCCGAGGCGTTCCACCTCGACAGGGATCTTGCCGGCCGCCTGGGCGGCATCGATGTGGAGCAGGGCCCCCCGGGAGCGGGCGATGGCGGCGATCTCCCGCACGGGCTGGATCGTTCCCGTCTCGTTGTTGGCGAGCATGAGGGAGACGAAAGCCATTCCTGGTCCAATGAGTCTTTCGGCCATCCGGAGATTGATCCGGCCGGAGGCGTCGACGGGAAGCAGGCGGACGGTCCAGCCTTCCCCGGAAAGGATGGCGAACGGCCCCGACACCGAGGGATGCTCGACCGCGGACAGGGCCAGCTCTCTCCTATTGTTGCCTCCCAGGGCCTGGGCACAACCCAGGATCGCCAGATTGTTCGCCTCGGTCGCGCTTGCCGTGAAGACGATTTCGTCGGGTTCGGCTCCGATGAGAAGCGCGACCTCCTCCCGGGATTCCTCCACCTTCCGCCGGGCTTCGCGTCCGTATACATGGGAGGAGGAGGGGTTTCCGAATCGCTCTCCCAGCCAGGGGAGCATCGCCACCGTCACCTCCGGATCCACCGGGGTCGTGGCGGCATAGTCGAGGTAGACGGGGCGGCCCCATTCTTCGTCCGTGGCCCGATCCGCGACGACCTTCATTCCATGTCCTTTCGCATGGCGAGGTACTGTTCGCGCGTGATCTCCCCCTTCGCATACCGGCGGTCCAGGATCTCCTTCGGGGATTCTCCGGGCGCTTCCGGCCGCGATCCTCCCCCGTTCTCCGGAGGGCGGGGCCCGCAGAAGGGCGCTCCCGGACCTCGCAGGAGCCCGGAGAAAAGAAGAAGCAGAGCTGCAAGGAAAAGGAAAGGGAAGATCCACATCCAGGTCATCCCGTATGTTCCGGGCATCGCGCCTCCTTAGTTTGCCCGGCCCGGAGAGGGCCGACGCTCAGAAAAGGGTTTCGAGAAAGGACTTCGACAGCCAGAGGGAGTAGCCTCCGGCGAAAAAAAGGATCGAGGCCCCGGCAAAGCGGACCCAGCGGCGGCCCCCGATCCGGCAGCCGGCCCGGGAGAGGGGGGCCGCAAGCCACCCGGAGAAAAGGAAGGGAAGACTTCTTCCGAGCCCGAAGGAAAAGCCGAGCAGGGCGCCGTAGCCGGGTGTCTCCGGGGCGAATCCCAGTCCGAAGACGAACAGGAGGGAGACGAGAGGCGGACCCGCGCTGTAGAGAAGCCCGGCGAGAAAGGCCCCGGCGTTTCCAGGCCTGAGGAGGCGTGCAGGAAACCAGGTCTGAGCTTCGAGGAGAGGAAAGAGCGGAGGGGCGGAGGAGCGGTCACGGAGGATCCGGATCCCGAGAAAGAAGGACGCCCCGACCAGGACGAGGCTCCAGAGGCCCCGGACAGGACCCTGGAGGAGCCCGGAGGCGCGTCCGGCCAAGGCTCCCAGGAGAATCATTCCGATCCACATCCCTCCGGAAAAGAGGGCCCCCAGCCAGAGTCCACGCTTCCGGCTGTCCGGGGAGAGCGCTTCGTTTCCGGAGGCGCCGGCCACTCCAAGAAAGGTGGGAAGCGTGAAGGGACATCCCGCCGTTCCCAGAAGGCCGGCCGCCACCATCAGGACGATCAGAAGGAGTCCCGGTCCCTGGTGAAGGGCCGGGAGATAAGGGGCGAGAAGGGATCGGATCCACGCCGAACCCGCATTGATGGCCGCGCCGCCCCCCAGATTGCCATGGTCCATCGGGATCCTCCAGTCGGGAGAGGGTCAGTCTTTCTCGGACAACCGGAGAGACATTTGAACCTTGCCCCCGACGGCCAGAGCGGCGGCGAGGTGGATGGCGCTTTCACGGGTGATGCCGAGAGCCTTCGCCAGGGCGTCGATCTCGGTCGCCCCTTCTTTCGCAATGGAGGAAAGGGCTTCGCCTTCGAGCCCCTCGAGCCATTCGCGGAACATCCTCTGAAGTTCCGGCGTGGCGAAGGCGGCCATCGCGGTCGTCCGCTCCATCTGTGCGATCATATCGGCGCAAAGGGCCATCATGCGGGGCATGGGGGAGTTGGACCCGTTTTCCTCCCCGCCTTTTTCCGCTCCTCCCATGGGACCTCCCGACCCCATCCGCCCCATCATCTTCTTCATCATGCCCATCCCCATGGACATCGGTCCCCGATCCTCGTCTCCGGTCATCTTTTCCGCGTCTTTTTTGAAAGGCTCTTTCCGATCCATCGACTCCTCCTTCTCTGGGTTTCTCCCTAACTTTCCGGGTGAATGGGAATGCCCTGACGAAGAAGACGCTGTGTCGACTCTTCACCGGGGCCGGTTTAGACGGCGTTTTCTGTGATCGGGAACCACAGCGCCTTTCGGCGAGATCACCCGAACACGGCCTCGATCTCGAGAGGGATGGGCTGCGTCAGGCAGTAGACCGCCGGACAGGAGTTCCGGGAGGATTCCTCGATCTCACGGAGAACCGCCTCTTCGGCCTTGCCGCTCACCTTGAGCAGGATTCGGACCCCCTGCGTCAGGGGATTCTCAGACAGTCCAAGGGGCCGGGTCATGTCCACCCGGTTTTCGACACGGACCCAGAGACGGTCGATGGTCACCCCCCTCCGGGTGGCCACCATCATGTAGGTCGAGGCGAAACAGGACGCCAGTCCGAACAGGCAGTACTGGATGGGGTTGGGGGCGCGACCGCTTCCTCCCATGGGAGTGGCGTTGTCCATCTCGAGATCGATCGCCCCCCCTTCGAAGGAGACGCGAGAGGAGAACTGGGGGCGTCCCTCCTCCAGAACCCACTCCCCTTCGACGGCAAAGTCCTTGACGGCCTTCTCCGGCTCGCGGGAGAAGAGATCGACCGTTTTTCCGAGTGCGTTCCCGTTGACGTGGTTCATGGGCTCCTCCTTATCTGTGTATGTCTTTCGGGCCAATCGGGCCCGAGGGTTGACCGGATGCGAATGGCCAATCTATAGTAGACAAAAAAAACGCTATTTTCAAATTTTGTAAACTTATAAATTATGGGAGAATACGCCATGTTTTTCAGTCAACGTTCCACAAGAGAATCGACCTTGTCCTATTTCTACGGATGCGGCGGCCTCGGGCAGGCGGTCGCGGTCGATGTCGTGGAGGGTGACGAAGAGTGGTTCCTGGGCGAGGCCGAAAAGGCGGGGGTCCGTATCGCTTACGTCATCGACACCCATATCCACGCCGATCATCTGTCGGGAGGGCGCCGGCTCGCCGAAAAGGCGGGGGCCGCCTACTGCCTCCACGGGAGCGCGATCGGCGCCGTGCGATTTCCCTTCCGGGCCCTTGCGGACGACGAGCTTCTGATCACGGGGAATGTCAGGACGCGGGTCCTCCACACGCCCGGCCATACCCCGGAGAGCCTCTGCCTTCTCGTTTCGGACCTTCGGCGCGGGGATGCCCCCTGGTTCGTCCTGACGGGAGACACCCTCTTCGTGGGCTCCGTCGGCCGGCCCGATTTCGGCGAAACGCCGGAGGAAACGGCGGGGCGGATCTTCGACAGCCTTCACGCGAAGCTTCTCTCCCTTCCCGACGACCTCGAGGTCTATCCGGGCCACACGGCCGGTTCGGTCTGCGCCGCGGGAATCTCCGGAAAGCCATCCTCCACGATCGGCTTCGAAAGGCGCTTCAATCCTCTGCTGGCCCTCCGCGACCGGAATGCCTTCGTCGCCGCCCTGACTTCCGAGATCCCCGAAAAGCCCATGGGCTTTAAGGCCATCGTTGCGGCCAACCGGGGACTCAGACCCTGACCCAAGATCCCAAGGAGGATTTTACCCGATGGACACCGTTCGCTTCACTCTGGTCGCCGAGATGTTTTCGGCCCTTTCTCACCCCAAGCGCCTCGAGATCATCAGCCACATCGGCTGGGGCGAGCGCGGCTCGGGAGAGCTCGCCACCCTGACCGGGCTCTCCAAGGCCAACGTCTCCCAGCATCTCAATGTGCTGAAGGCCCGGGCCCTGGTCTACTGCGAAAAGTCCGGGACCTCCTGCCGCTACCGGGTGACGAGCCCGAAGGTCCTCGAGGTCTGCGACCTGATCCGCCAGATCGTGCTCGACCAGCTGACCACCGACACCGAAAGGCGCAAGAGCCTTTCCGAGGTCCTCCCTTTCGCCCAGGGGCGGAAAGAGAAGGCGTGACCCCGGCGCTTCCGGCTCCTTACAGGCGGGGTATCCGGATCAACAGGGGGCAGTTTCTCCACCAGATCCTCCAGGTTTTTTTCGTGGGGCTCGTCATCGGCATGGAGCGCACTGTCCTGCCGGCCCTGGCCGGGGATTTCGGCGTGGCGAAGGGCTCCTTTTTGTTCCTCCTCTCCTTCGTCGTCTCCTTCGGACTGGTCAAGGGGGCCCTGAACTTCTTCGCGGGAGCCCTGGCCGACCGCTACGGACGAAAGCGCGTCCTCGTGGCGGGATGGCTCGCCGCTCTCCCCATTCCCTTTCTTATCCTCTTCGCCCCGGACTGGTGGTGGATCGTCTTGGCCAACGTCTTCCTCGGGGTCAACCAGGGGTTTGCGTGGAGCATGACCGTGACGAGCAAGATCGACATCACGCGCCCGGAGGAGCGGGGGATGTCGACCGGTCTCAACGAGAGCGCGGGATATCTCGCCGTGGGGGTGGCGGGGATCGCCGCCGCCTACCTGGCCCTCCGTCTGGGCCCCCGGGAAGCCCTTTTCGGATTCGGCCTGGCTGTCGTCCTGACCGCCCTTGCGGTCGCGCTCCTCTTCGTCCGGGAAACCCTTCCCTGGGCGAAGGCCGAGCACGAGGAACATCGCCTGGGAACATTTGTCGGACCGCGTCCCCGATTCCCGAAAGGGGTTTCGGAACGTCCCGGCCTCCGGGAGATTTTTTTCCTGGTCTCCTTCCGGGATTCCACGTTCCGGGCGCTCTGCCAGGCGGGGGTCGCCAACAAGATCGCCGATACCCTGGTCTGGGGCCTCTTCCCCGTCTTCTTCCGGAGCCGGGGACTCTCCCTTTCCGAAATCGGCTGGCTGACCGGGATCTACGCCATGACCTGGGGCCTCTTCCAGTCTGGAACGGGACATCTCTCCGACCGCATCGGCCGGAAGCGCCCGATCGTCGTCGGGCTCTGGTGCCTGGGCGGAGGAATCGCCGGAGTCGCATTTGTCCGGAGCGTCCCGCTCTGGGCCTTCTTCTCGATGGCGATGGGGATCGGAATGGCCCTTCTCTACCCGACGCTCGTGGCGGCCGTCGCCGACATCTCTCCGCCCGCCTGGCGGGGCCGGGCCCTGGGAACCTACCGGTACTGGCGGGACACGGGATATGCCATCGGGGGGCTTCTCCTCGGAGCCCTCGCCCAGTGGAGCCAGGAGGTCGTGATCGCGTTCTGGGCGACCGCCGGCCTCCTTCTCCTCTCGGGTCTCTGGGTCGCTCTCGCCTCCGGTGAGACCCATCCCGGACTGAACCGGGCGGAAGAGGCGCCCGATCCCTGACGACGGGACCGGGGACTTTTTGCGACCGGAATCCGGCGGACCTTTGATCAAAGATGGGAAGATTTTTGATGGGGGATTATTTTTGTTTTTTCGAAGGTTCGTAAACACAGGAAACCTGTTTTCAGGTTTGTTCGCATGGGGCAGATTCGGGGGATGTGTCCTTTCGATCGTTCTTGGCGCACCGGCGAGCGTGCATGCGGCCTCCGCTCTTCCGGATTCCGTTCCTCCCGCCCCCTCATCGTCGGCTTCTTCCCAGGGAGCGTCTTCCGGTTCCGTTTCTGCGACGGGAGGCTCCCTGCCCACTGTTCCAGCGGCGTCGACGCAGAAAACCGAGCCGGAAAATCCACCGCTCTCCCTGAACGGACCGGACGCCCTCGCCGCCTACAAGCATTCCTGGAACCCGCTGACCGCGGGTCCGGACCTCGTCTCCTACGCCGACACCCTTCCGGAAGGGGTCTTCAACGCCCGCTTCTTCTTCTACACCCGCTTCACCCAGGCCCAGTACACCGACAGCGGCGGCATCACGAGCCTCCCTCCGAACTTCTACGAAACCCAGATGCTGGCTCTCGAGGCCCTGTACTTCGGTCTGGGGTCCAATACGGAGCTCGCCGTCCTCCCCTCGCTCATCGGAACCTTCTCCTCCATCGGCGGAAGTCCCATCGACGGATGGGGTCTGAACGACTTCACCCTGGGAATCAAGCACCGCTGGATCATCCAGAACCCGGACTCGGCCCGACCCTCCTTCGCGACCTTCCTTTTCCTCACCCTTCCGACCACCTCCTGGCTCGGGACCCCGGTCCCCAAGGGGGGGCTTCCGCCGGTCTCGGTGCTTCCCGCCACCCACTTCGGAAGCCCTTCCCTGACCGGGACCCTGCTTCTCCGGAAGAACATCCGTCCCCTCCGCTTCTACGGAGGGCTCTACTACACCTACAGCTTCCCGGGGATCGAGTCTATCTCGGCCGCTGATCCGAAGTTCTTCGCACAGTTCGGGGATCTGATCCAGTACCGGATGGCGGTCGAGGACGTGATCGACGAGAACCGGGGACTGGGATTCATCCTCGAAATGGTGGGACTCTCCGAGCTTCCCTTCTCCCTGGACGGGATTCCCGTCAACACCTCTCCCTCGACCTTCAACCTGATCGGGATCCAGCCCTCCGTCGAGATCAACCTGACCGACCGCCTGGCCCTTTCCGCCGGGGTGCTCCTTCCCGCCTGGGGGACCAGCGAGTATCTGTCCACAACCCCCAACTTCTCTCTCTGGTACTATTTCGGGAAAGGGACGCTCCAGCGGTGAGGCGGATTGTCCGACATCGAAAGGGCTTCCCGGAGTGAAGGAGAGAGGGGGGGGCAAGGAACTACGGTTCTGTCGGAGGAAATCAAAGAGTGTCCGGGAATCTCTCAAAGACAGAGATCAACCCTCCGGGACGAACCTTTTGGCCCTTCCGACCAGGAACGGCGTCAAAGAGAGAATAAAAGACCAGACGGAGATAATGGTGGAAAACTGCGATCTTCGCCGCCCCCGAAAGACGAATCACAACTCACGGGGAAGGACGAGGTTTTCTTCCTTCCCCGTGTTCCCCGTCGACGACGGGGGTTCAGTGGGTGCAGTGGTGGGGAATGACTTTTAGCTCCGCGAAGACATCGTCGATGATCCGGTTCTCGATCTGTCGCGGCGTCGGCTCCATCGGCTGAAGCGGGGCCTCGACATAGGGCTGTGACAGGACCAGCCGGGTGAATCCTCTTTTCATGGAGTCGAACATCTCGTCCGTCATCATCTCCAGATGATTCTTGTCGAGAAAGCTGTCGATCGCGCATCCGAAATAGGTGAGCAGATCGGCTTTCCAGTGATCGAATCCCTCGACAGTCGGATCCGGAACGACATCGACCGGAGCCCGCAGACCGATGATTTCGGCTTTTTTGAGAAGAACCTCCGAGGCGTTCATGGCCAACTCCTTTTCTTTTCCCGAATTCCCTTTTCACTCCGGGAGGAAGCGCGACCGAAAAGGGTATCTTCTTCGAGGGGCGTCGCCCGGGGAAGAAGATATGAGTCTGATATCCATTCTCTTGTTTTCAATCTATCACTCGGGCTTTATATGTCAATTCATGTAAGGTTGTGGCAATTTCTGCGGTTTTTTCGGAGGTCTCATCCGAAGGGACAGGAGACCCCCGCCCGATGCGCCGTCCGTTTCCGGTGGGTCGGATAAAATGAGAAAATGCGTGATCGGGAGCCGCTCATGATCCCTTTCCGGAAAGAGAAACTTCTTGACTACCTGAATCGATGCCGGATGCCGGACGGCGGGTATTGCGCCTTCCGGGATCCGGAGAGCGGCGCTGGATTCTCAAACGTCGCGGACACCTGTTTCGCCCTTTACTCCTTCCGCCGGCTCGGAAAAGAGATTCCGTCGCTTCCGGAGACCCGGTTCTGGATCCTCCGTGCCCTCTCCGAAGACGGTGGCCATTGGCGCTCCCCTTTTCTTTCGTGGGCACTGGAGGCGAAACGGCTCGCGGGGATGCCCTTCTCCGATGAGGACCGATTTCTCATGCGACAGGAGGCCGCCCGGCTCCTGTCGGAAAAGGTGCTGCCACAGGAGCGCTCCGGCCTTCTGCGGGATCTCGTCTTCCTGTTTCGGGTCCGCCTCTTCGCGGGGATCCCTAAGGATCCGGAGGAAGCGAAGGCTCTCTCCCTCCTCCTGGGGGAAGGATCCTCCGCTTCCGGGGTTCCTGCAATTCTCGAGGCGGCCGACCGGGCCTTTCTTACGGCTCCGGATCTCCCTTCTCCGGGGGAGTGGCCCTATCGCCATCCGACCCTGGGGTATGTCCTTGTCCCTGGCTCTTCCCGCTCCGATCTCTTCATCCTTCTGGCCGGCCTGCGGATGCGAAAAGATCCGCCCGGGCCGGAGGAAGCCGATCTCCTCCGGATCCGGGTCCTCTTCTGCCAGGGGCGGGAAGGGGGGTTTTCCCCCGTCGGAGGGGCGCGTCCCACCCTCGAGGCGACGGAGGCCGCCCTCGAGATCCTGGCGCGTCTTCCCGGGGGGGCTCCAAACGGAGCCTTTTAGATCGGGAGTTGTGCGTGAAGGAAAACAGTCCCGGAACATGGAGCCTAAGTCTTGTCTGAACAAATCTGTGGGGAAGTGGGTGCATGGTAACGTCGACATGGTCATAAAGGCTGGAAGTTTTGAAGGACCGAATCCCCTATTTTCCGCTGGACAGTCCTGAACCTGTAGACCTCCCGCTCGATCGGGGAGGATTGCATAGGAATCCGATGGAAAAAGCGACCGATCATCTTTCT
>DAIBSV010000090.1 GCA_027415455.1 Nitrospirota bacterium
GGAAAACAGGGCTGTCGAGAGGCAGGCCCCGGAGAAGGAGCCGCGCCCTGAAGCCCACTGGAACGAAAGGAACCGTCGCCCCGGACCGGACCAGAAAGAGCCCGTTGGCTCCGGCCATTCCCAGGAGAAAGATTCCCGAGAAGAGTCCGCCGACAAGGGCCAGGGAGGGAGGAACCCGCACATGGAGGGTCAAATCGAGAATGCAGGCTCCAAGGGCCATGACGACGACTCCGTGGCCCACGGAAAAAAAGAGACCGGCCCACCGGACGACCCGCCTTTTCCGGACGGACTGGAACCGGAGAATGGCGTCGATGGCCGTCAGATGATCGGGATCGAGACCGTGGCGGAACCCCATTCCCAGAGCCAACAGAACGAGGAAAACGCTTCCGGCCGCGCCTCCCGGGGAATGGAGAAGGGGAAAGTTTTCGCCGGACAAATTATCCGATAGACCTGTCACTTTCCGCCTTCCTTCCTAGCAGATCCGGGGGAGCGGGTCCCCCAGAAGCCAGTCCACCGTCCGGCTTCCCCCCATGAGGGTCGTCATCCGGACGGTTCCGTCCGTTCGACCCGGCCTCCCTTTTCCCACCTTTCCGATACGCGAAGCCATCCGACCCGCCGGATGGTTTCGCAAAGCCGACAGGAGCCGCTCCGAGGCTTCAGGTCGGCAGACTGCCAGGAGCCGGCCCTCGTTGGCCAGATAGAGAGGATCGATTCCCAGAAGCTCGGAGATCCCCCGAACCTCGGGACGGACCGGGATCCCGGACTCCGAGATCTCGAGCGACAAACCAGAAATCCGGGCCCATTCGTTCAGGGTGGAGGCCACCCCGCCCCGGGTCGGATCCCGGAGACAGACGAGACCCGGACCGGAGGCGAGCATCGCCGCAACCAGGCCATGGAGCGGCGCCGAATCAGAGAGAAGCGCGGTGGCGAGCCGTTCCCCCTCCCGGGCGGCCAGGACGGCAGCCCCGTGATCCCCGACCGGCCCCGAGAGGAGGATCTCGTCATCCGGCCGGATGGCGGAAGGATCGAGAACGACACCCGCCGGAATCCGGCCGATTCCGGCGGTGTTGATGTAGATTCCGTCCCCCTTGCCGCGCTCCACCACCTTGGTGTCCCCCGCCACCAGCGACACGCCGCACTCCCGGGCCGAAGCCCCCATGCTCCGGACGATCCGGGAAAGGTCCGACAGGGGAAAGCCCTCCTCCAGGACGAATCCTGCCGTCAGGTAGAGCGGATGGGCACCTCCCATGGCCAGATCGTTGACCGTCCCGTGGACGGCGAGGGATCCGATATCCCCTCCCGGAAAAAAGAGAGGGGATATCACGAAGGAATCGGTGCTCATGGCCCACCGCCCTTCCGGCAGATCGAGCTGGGCCTGGTCCCCCGCCTGTCTGAGCCAGGGATTGTCGAAGGCCGGGAGGAAGAGCTCCTCCACGAGCTGGGCCGAGGCCCGGCCTCCGCTCCCATGGACCATCTCCACGCGCCCTTTTTCGAGGTCGAGCCGGACCCCCAGCGCCCCCCGCCCCCCGGTCAAGAGACGGCTCCTTCCCGGTCTCCATAGTGAAAGACGGCCGCGCAGGCGCCTTCGGCGCTGACCATGCAGGCTCCCACCGGCGTGTCGGGGGTGCAGAGGGTCCCGAAAATCCGGCAGTCCCGGGGACCCTTGACTCCCTTCAGGATCTCCCCGCATTCGCAGATTCCCGGGTCGGAAACGCGGCCGATCTCGACCGAAAACCGCCTTTGGGCGTCGAAAATCCCGAACTCATCCCGGATCGAAAGCCCGCTTCGGGGCAAGGAGCCAAGCCCCCGCCACTCGAAGGAGGGGGCCCGTTCGAAAACCCTTTCGATCAGCCCGAGCGATCGGGGATTCCCTTCCGGAACCACCGCGCGGGCGTATTCGTTTTCCACCTCCGAGCGCCCCTCCGAAATCTGGGAGAGGAGCATGCGGAGGGCCAGCAGGATGTCCAGGGGCTCGAAACCGGCCACCACCAGGGGAATCCCGTGTTTTCGGGAGACAAAGTCATAGGCTTTTGTGCCGATGACCGTGCTGACATGGGAGGGTCCGATGACACCGTCGAGGGCGGTTCCGGAGAGGATGGCCTCCATGGCGGGGGGAGTCAGGACGTGGTTTGCCAGGACCGAAAAATTCGTGAGATTTCTCCGGCGGGCCTCCAGGATCACGGCGGCGGTGGGGGGGGTCGTCGTCTCGAATCCGATGGCGAAAAAGACGATTTCCCGGTCGGGAAGAGCCTCCGCCAAGGACAGGGCTTCCATGGCCGAAACGACGATCCGGACATCCGCTCCCCGGGCGCGGGCCTTCATGAGAGTCATGCCGTGGGAACCCGGAACCCGGAGAACGTCCCCATAGGTCGCGAGAACCGCATTCTTGTCGAGGGAGAGTCCGATGGCGGCGTCGATGCGTCCCTTGGGGAGGACGCAGACCGGGCATCCTGGACCGTGGACCATCCGGATTTCGGGGGGAAGCAGCTCCAGAAGGCCGAACCGGTGAAAGGCGTGGGTGTGGCCCCCGCAGAACTCCATGATCCGGACCGGTGCCCGGGGCAAGGCTTTCGCCGCGATGGCGAGAGCGGACAAAAGGGATCGTCCAAGGTCCGGATCCCGGAAGGCTTCAAGATAACGGAGGTCGGACATCAGGATCCTTCTTCCGGCCCGGCGGCTTCCTGCATGAGCTCCAGGGTCTTCTGCGCCTCTTCCCGGTCGAGGCGGCCCAGGGCGAACCCGACGTGGACGATCACATAATCCCCCTTCCGGAGCTCCTCGACCAGAACGGTCGAAATATCCTGGAGGACTCCTCCCAGACGCACCCTGGCCCGGGAATCCCCAAGAATCTCCTCCACCAGTGCCGGAACGGCGAGACACATCGGTCGTTCTCCTCTTTTCCTAGATCGAAGGGTTCATCTCCGAGGCCCACACTGCGAAGGCCTGGCCAAGGGCCAGCCCCCCATCGTTTGCCGGAACCATCTCTGGCTCAAGGAGATCGAGCTCCTCCCCTACGAGCCGTTTGCGGAGCAATCCGGCCAGAAGCCGGTTCTGAAAGACCCCGCCCGACAGGAGGACGGTGGACAGGCCCGTCCGGGACTTTCCGTCGAGAACCCATTCCCCGAGCCCCGTCGCGAGCGCCTCGTGGAAAAGCCGGGCTCCCCGCACGCGGGAGCTTTCCCGGGCGAGACGTTCGAGAAGGGGACGAAAGTCGAGGATCCCCGACTTGATCCGGTGGAACCTTTCGCGTCTTTCTGCCGGGTCCGCGCGGCCTTCCCGGGCCCAGCTCTCGAGCTCCATCGCTCCCTGCCCTTCGTACGAGAGTCTCTCCCGGCCTCCGAGCAAGGCGTAGACCGCGTCGAAGAGGCGGCCGGCACTCGATGTCAGGGGGAAGAGTCCGGACCGGCCTCTTTCGAGAAGCTCCAGGAGCTCGCGGGCGAGAGGGTTCCGGAATCGCCGGAGGGCCTCGTCCCCGCGGCCCAGGACGTGAAGCGCGGCCATTCCCATGCGCCAGGGCTCCCGAAAGGCCCGGGCCCCTCCCGGAACGGGAAGGGGGGCGAAATGGCCCAGACGCGTCCATCCGGATCCCTCCACCCGGAGAAGCTCCCCTCCCCAGAAGCTTCCGTCCGGCCCCAGCCCGAATCCGTCCAGGGCGAGGCCCAGAACGGGGCCGGAAAGCCCCCTGTCGGCCATCACCGAAGCGACATGGGCGTGGTGGTGCTGGACCGGCACCACCGGGATCCCCCACGCCGCACCCATCTCGAAGGCCATCCGGCTCGACGGAAAGTCCGGATGGAGATCGCAGGCCAGATGGGTCGGACGCCCCACGTCCCGCGCGACGAAGCGTTCGAGAGTCTCTCTGAAAAAATCCCGGTTCTCCGGGGTTTCGAGATCCCCCAGATGGGGAAGAACCAGGGCCACTCCCTTCCGGATCCGGCAGGGGGCGGTCTTCTGGTGTCCTCCCAGGGCCAGGACGACCGGCTCAGACGGCTGGCTCCGGCCCCGGAGGATGGAAATGGATGCGGGAACCCATCCCCTGGACCGGCGAAGCAGCTGGATCCCCCGCCGACCCGGAACAACCAGGCTGTCGTCCGCCCGTTCCCGGATCGGACGTCCGTGAAGGAGGATCCCGTCCACCCTGCCCCGAAAATATCCGAGGAACTCCCCCAGGCTCGCCGCGATCGGCCGTCCTTCCGGATTGGCGCTGGTCATGACGAGCGGAGGAAGGTCCTCTCCCTTCTCCCCGAAGAGCAGGTGATGGAGGGGAGTGGAGGGGAGAAAGAGTCCGATCCTGTCGAGCCCGGGAGCGAGACCGTCCCGGAGGACCGGCGACCCTTTCCGGAAGGGCAAAAGAACGATCGGATTTTCCGGCGACAGGAGAAGCCGGCGACCCTCCGGCGAGATCCGGGCCAGTTCCATTGCTGCATCGAGAGATCCCGCCATCACGGCCAGGGGTTTTTCCAGACGGCCCTTGAGCTCCCGGATCCGGGCAATCCCCTCCCGATTCCCGGCGTCGCAGGCCAGGTGAAAGCCCCCGAGCCCCTTGAGCGCCAGGACGCCTCCCGAGCGGAGTCGGAGCCCCGCCTCCTCAAGATACCCGGCCATCTTTTTTCCCCGGCCGTCGCCTTCCAGAAACCATGTCTTAGGACCGCACTCCGGACAGCCGATGGTCTGGGCGTGATAGCGCCGGTCGGCCGGATCGCCATACTCCCTCCGGCACGCCGGACACAGGGGAAAGCGCCGGAGGGTGGTGCGGCAACGGTCGAAGGGCGTCCCCAGGGCGATCGAAACCCGCGGTCCGCAGAGGGTGCAGGAAATCAGAGGGTAACGATACCGCCGGTTCCCCGGGTCGAACAGTTCCCGAAGACAGTCGGGACAGACGGACGTATCCGGCTTGAGAGAGGAAAGATCCCGCTCCCCTCCCCGACCCCCTTTCTGAGAGCTTTTGATGACGAAGCGCCTCTCGCCTCTTCGGAGCGTCACCTCCCGACGGTCAAGGCGATCGATCCGGGCACCGGGAGGAAGACCGGATGAAAGCGCCTCCAGAAACGATCCAAGCCGGTCCCGGCCGCCCTGGATCTCAAGAACAACACCCCCCGGGGAATTCGCCACCGATCCCGTGAGGCCGAGCCTTCTGGCAAGCCGCACGACGAAGGGGCGAAACCCCACCCCCTGGACCCGTCCGGAGATCCCTATGGAGATTCGCCCGACCTCCACGGGAGATTCGAAGGAAGACGGCTTTTCCGGTTCCGAAGGGGGGAACTTCACGGAATTCTCCCCGTCAGGCCGGGAAATCCGGGAGTGTCCCGACTTCTTCCCGCCGGGCGGCAAGCCAGGTCAGCCAGCCCTCCATGCCTTCCCCCGTCCGGGCGGAAAGCGCGCGAATCTCTCCCCGGGGGTTGACGGACCGGATCGCGTTTTGGGCCCGGGCGCAGTCGAAATCCAGGTGGGGAAGGAGGTCCGACTTGGTGAGGAGCGTCAGATCGGCCTCCCGGAAGATCCGGGGGTACTTGAGGGGCTTGTCCTCCCCCTCCGTCACCGAAAAAAGGACGACGCGGGCGCTCTCTCCGAGGTCGAAGAGGGCCGGACAGACCAGATTCCCGACATTCTCGATGACCAGGATCATTCCGGGGAGGAGATCGAGCTCACCTGCGGCGTGGGCCACCTGGTGGGCGTCGAGATGGCAGCCGGCTCCCGTGTTGATCTGAACCGCAGGAACCCCCATCCGGCGAATCCGGTCCGCGTCCCGGCTCGTTTCCTGGTCTCCCTCGATGACAGCCAGGGGGACCGAGTCCCCCAGAATTCCGATGGTCCGTTCGAGAAGGGTGGTTTTTCCCGATCCCGGACTCGAGAGAAGATTCAGGACAAGGATGCCGTGCGCCCTGAAAAATTCCCGGTTTTCACGGGCAAGGCGGTTGTTCTTCGCCAGGATGTCCTGTTCGACGGAAACTCTCCGGCGGGAGACGCCCCCCGCTTCTCCAGTGTGGCCGTGAAAGGCCGAATGACCCTCTTCATCGTGATGGTGATGGGGAAGGGCCACTCCCGCCCGCTTTCCGTCCCCCGGAGACCCGCACCCGCATTCCACGCACATCACTCCCCTCCTTTGTCCTCATGTCTCCCGGCCCGATCGTCCCTTACGACCAGCTCGCAAAGACGGAATTCCGTCCCCCCCGTTGGAAGAATACCGGAGCCCCCGCACGCGGGACAAGCCCGCAAGGGCTCGCTTATGGGAACCGTCTCTTCGCAATGGAGGCACCATCCGGTTCCCGGAATCTCCCGGATCTCGAGTTCGGCCAATTCCGCGAGGGTTCCCCGGACCGCCGACCCGAAACTGAACCGGAGGGCTGAAACGGAAATTCCCGAAAGCGCCCCCACCTCCAGGACGATCCGGTCGATTCGTTCGAATCCTCCCCGGGAGGCCTCCGCCTCGCAAAGTTCCAGGAGGCTCATCACCAGGGAGAGTTCATGCATCCCGGCCATCCCCCGCGACCCCCGGACAAGCCTCCCGAATGACGACCGGGGCGCAGGGGTCGAAGACCCAGAGAGACTCCCCGACGATCTTCCGACGGAGGGACCCGGAGCCCCCCCGCCGGGACAGGGAGGAGCACCAGGAGGCAAAGGGACTGCCTTCGGGGGCGAAGGTCCATTCCGTGGGGGCCAGGATCCGGACCTCCGCCACCCGCCCATCCCTTACCGACCACCGGTGAACCAGGAGTCCCCGGGAGGTCTGTCCCCAGGACATTCCCTCCCCGTCTCCCAGGGAAAGGGAACGGATTCCCGCAAGACGGTCCCCCTCGGCCGCGGAGCCGTTCTCCCCCCCGGCCCAGAGGGCAAGCTCGACCAGCCGGGCCGCAAGACGGGCGGAAAGAGGCCGGGCCGCCCGCCAGAGACCGGAAACCAGGGGATGGTGTCTTTGGCGATCCAGGGAACCGGTCTCCCGCCCTTTCCCCTCCAGATGGGGTCCCGACAAAAAATCCCGGTTGTCCAGCGCGCGGGCAAGACGCACCACACTTTCCGTGTTTCCAAGGGAGAGGCCCGGGAGCATCGAAACGTCCACCTCCCCCTCGGGACCGAGCAGAGCCGCCCGCCGGGCGACCGGAGAGTTCGTACGACGTGTCTTGAGCCAGGAATCAAAGTCCCGGGCCGTTTCCCGGGTCAGAAACAGAGGGACCCCCTCTCCCAGCACGACGTCTTCGAGCAGGGTCCGGAACTTCCGGAAAAAATCCGGCTCCTGAGCCTCACTCCCCTTCCCGAGATCCCGAAGGCTCCTCCACACCGCCTGATCGGAAGACGGGAGAATCGCCTCTCCCGTCACCGGCAACAGAAGAGCCCGGAGACTTTCGAAAAGACTTTCGCGAAGGACATCTTCGTCGACCGGGGCGGGCTCTCCGGTCCCCCTCCTCCGGGCCGCAGCCAGGGCACGGACGGCCATCTTTTCCTGAGCCCTTC
>DAIBSV010000091.1 GCA_027415455.1 Nitrospirota bacterium
CCCGGGGCGCGATGTTGATCGGGTAGACGTGGTACTTCCTCGCCTCCTCGTTCCACACCGTCACCAGTCGGCAGACGAAGGTGTCGGAAGAGCTTCGATCGTTGTGGGCCTGCTTCTTGAACGAGACTTCCACCTCAGTGTCCAACACCTCGCGCTGGAGACGGGGCGCGACCTGGCTCCATCGCTGGCCCGCGAGATCGATGGCCTGGCCCCGATCGACCTTCAGCGAGCGCACGAAGACCGGGTCGGCGCTCGCCGTGAGTCGGCTCACAAAGAACCCGCCATACTCGTCGATCTTGGCGAGGAGACGATGCGCCTAGTAGCCGAGGTCGGCGAGGAGAATCCGTCCCTTCACCCACGGCCCGAGACGCAGGCACTTCGCGTCGGCGGCCCGCTCGCCGACCAGCGCCCCGCTCTTCGGATCGTTCGCGGCGACACTCACCAGTGTGTCGACCTTGACCCCGGCGGCGGCTTTGCGCGAGCGAGTGGCGGGGAACTTCGTGGCCAGGCTCGCGTGGACGCGGACCACGCCAGAGTCCTTGATGACCACATCCTGGACGAACGCACGGAGCCGCGGGTCCAACTCCCGCCCGGGCTCCCGGGCAAGTTCGCTATCGCCCCCTCCAGGCACCGTCGGAGAAAGGCGGAGAGCTTCGAGGAGAAGCGGAGGTAGTAGGAGGCGTAGTCGATCTCCTCGAGCTCGGAGGACTGGACGTAGGCGGCGCGGAGTTCCTCGAGGAACCGGTGGAGCTGGACCCCGGAGTCGAGGAGGAAGGTCCAGAGGAAGGCGACGGGGTCGATCTTGCGCTCCCGCACTACGAAGTCAGTCTCTCGCGCGATCTGGCGGATCGTGTCGGTCAGGAGGAGGCGGGTCAGGCTCTCCTCGATCGATCCGGGTTCGAGGGGGTTGGGGAGCGGACTCTTCCGATGGTATCGCAGTTCGGACTCGGGCTTGCGGCGCGCCATCCCTCTCGCGTGGGTGCCGAGGGAAGAATCCCATCGGTTCCATGGGAAAGGGGCGACCTACAGGGATAGGGCGGGGGTGTGGGAGGCTAAACTAGAGCACGATGAAGGCAGGTCGGGTCAGGGCGTCAGGGCGGCGGAGTAAAACTCATAAAGCGGGGGCCCGTTCAAATCCATTCCCCATGCCGATTGTCAGCGTGGTGATGGGAAGCAAGAGCGACTACGGGTGCATGTCCAAGGCCGTTGATTTGTTGAGAGAGTTCGAGGTCGAAACAGAGTGCCGGATAGTTTCCGCGCACAGGGCACCGGCCCAGATGTACGACTACGCCAGAAACGCCTCCGACCGAGGCATAGAGGTGATAATCGCCGGCGCGGGGGGCGCAGCCCATCTCCCCGGAATGATTGCATCACTCACGCGACTCCCGGTGATAGGCGTTCCGGTCCCGAGCCAACACCTCTTGGGGATCGATTCGCTTCTATCGATAGTGCAGATGCCCACGGGGATCCCCGTGGCCACGGTGGCCATAGGAAGCGCCGGCAACGCCGCTCTCCTCGCCGTGAGGATTCTCGGGCTAAAGCACAAGGAATTTGCCGATAGAATGACCCAATTCATGGCACGGCAGACCGATGGCGTCCTCAAGGACAATATTGACTAGCGAAATGCGCCTACCACTTCAATGGACGTAGGCATAATGGGTTCCGGCCAGCTGGGCTGGATGATGATAACGGAAGGGAGGAAGCTGGAGAACAGGTATTTCGTTCTTGATGACGCGGCCGGCCCCGCCGCCAGGGTGGCGGACGGTCACCTGCCTGTCAGCGCCTACAGGAAGTTCGTGGACCTGTGCGACGTGGTCACCCCCGAATTCGAGCACATCAACCCGAAGGTTCTACACTACGCGAGCGAGAAAGGAAAGTTGTTCCCCTCCATCGAATCTCTATGTCTGAAGTGGGACCGATCTCTCGAGAAACGGTTCCTGCGTGACAGCGGATTCCCGATTGCGAAGTTCGGTCTGGCCAAGAGCAAGACGGAAGCGCTGAAACTGGCAAAGAAGCTGGGTCGCGCCGTTATCAAGTCAACCCACGGGGGATACGATGGGAAGGCGCAGTATTACTACGGCGTGGACGGGATGCGCTCTTCAGAGCCCGACCTCGCGCCCGCGTACGTGGTGGAAGAGTATGTGGAGTTCGAGCAGGAGGCCTCTATCATAGCTTCGAGGGACAGGGACGGCCACAAGCTATTTCACTCGCCGTCGTTCAACCAGAACGAGGAAGGCATACTGCTGTACAACGAGGCGCCCTACGCTGACCATGGAATGAGGAGGATCGCCTCCGAATTGCTGGATGCGCTGAACTATGTCGGTGTCATGGGCGTCGAGTTCTTTATCGTGGATGGAAAAGCCATCGTGAACGAGTTTGCGCCCCGAGTCCACAACTCGGGCCATCACACGTTGCATGGCTCATCCATATCTCAGTTTGAGCAACATGTCAGAGTCATCACGGGACTCCCGGTGCCCGAGCCGGTGCTGTTCCGGCCGAGCGGCATCGTAAACGCCGTGGGGGTGAACATCGACAGGAGGATGGAAGAGACACTGCTCTCCGTCCCGGAGACGCGTACGTATTCCTACAACAAGTCCGAACATCCGAAGCCCCGCAGAAAGATGGGGCACGTTAACATCACGGCACGCACCAGAAGAGATCTCAAGGGGAGGATCCGACAGGTCGCACGACTGCTCTACGGCTCGAGTCCCGGAGCATGCTTTTCCTCCTGATCCCTCCATCGCGTCCGAATCGCGGGGGAGCCTCGATGAACGCTTCAGGAGACGGGGCGCGCGGACGGGGGAGACTATGGGGAAAAGTTCGGTAGCACTCCTATACGTGTGCGGATACACTGGGAACCTGTAGAGAGGCAAGATCATGACAAGCGCGCACGGGATACCTGGTCGCCCCGCCGTACCGATCACGGTGGCCTACGGGGACGGGATCGGCCCGGAGATTATGGAGGCAACTCTCCGGATCATCAACGCCAGCGGGGCGAGCTTGGCCGTAGAGACGATCCAAGTAGGTCAGTCTGTTTACGAGAGAGGCATCACTGCCGGTATCCAACCCTCGGCGTGGGACTCCCTACGCCGAACCAAGGTGTTCCTGAAGGCCCCAGTCACTACGCCGGAGGGCGGCGGGTTCAAGAGTCTCAACGTTACGGTACGCAAGACGCTGGGGCTCTTTGCCAACATTCGTCCGTGCCCGTCCTATGCCCCATTCGTCGCCACCAAGTACCCCAACATGGACGTCGTAATTGTCCGGGAAAACGAAGAAGACGTCTACGGCGCGATCGAGCATCGCCAGACCGACGAAGTAATGCAATGTCTTCGGCTCATCAGTCGCCCCGGATCCGAGCGGCTCATCCGATACGCTTTCGAGTACGCCCGACGCTACCATCGCCACAAGGTGACGTGTCTCACGAAAGACAACATCATGAAGCTCACCGATGGCATCTTCCACCAAGTGTTTGACGAGGTGGCAACCGAGTATCGGGATCTGGAGAGTGCGCACCAGATCGTGGACATTGGGGCCGCCAAGCTGGCCGATTCTCCCGAGCAGTTCGACGTGATGGTCATGCCGAACCTCTACGGGGACATCCTTTCGGACGTGGCGGCGCAGATTGCGGGGTCGGTCGGCTTGGCGGGAAGCGCTAATGTCGGAAGCGAGGTGGCCATGTTCGAAGCGGTCCATGGTTCGGCCCCGAGACGGGCCGGGCAGAACCTGGCGAATCCATCGGGGCTATTGCTGGCGGCGGTGCAAATGCTCGCCTACATCGGGCAGGGAGACGTAGCGACCCGGGTGCACAACGCTTGGCTGAAGACGATTGAAGACGGGGTCCACACCTACGACATCTATTCCCCCTCCCTGTCCAAGGAGAAGGTGGGTACGCGCGAGTTTGCAGCCGCCGTCATCGCGCGGCTGGGACAGAGACCGCACGTACTGAAAGCAGTGGATTACCCGGTCCATGAGGCGCCGATTTCGATCCGATTGAAGGAGCGCCCGCTACCTATCAAGGAGCTGGTGGGTGTGGATGTCTTTGTGGAGTGGCGTGGACCGGTGGAGGTGCTGGGCCGGCGACTCGAGGAGCAGGCGGAGCCGGACTTCCAGCTCGTGATGATCACCAACCGAGGAACCAAGGTGTACCCCGGCGGTTTGCCCGAGACGTTCTGTGTGGACCACTGGCGGTGCCGGTTCGAAGCTTCGCATAAGGACGGGCCAGTGACCCACGAGCGAGTGATTGCGTTGCTATCCCGCCTCGTCACGGCGGCCTTGCCTCCAATCAAGACAGAAGGACTGTTCACCTTCGATGGCCGGCCCGGCTTTTCATTGGGTCAGGGGCAGTAGGTCGGTGCCGACCACGTGATGCGGCCGATTCCCTCTCACATCACAGGACACAGCAACTCGCTTCCAAGGGAGTTGTGGGAGGCGTTGGAAGAGGGGCTATCGAATCGACAGAGGAGTTCGGTGCACGGACATCGGTTCGTCCAAGGGATTCTTGCGCTCCGTCCGGCGGTGGTGGCGCGCAAGATCAGCGGCGGGAGTCGGAGCTGGCGAGGGGCGCGAGTGTTCGCGGTGCTGGCGACGGTCGTCCAGACGCTCCAACTGCGGAGCCGGGACCTGATCCGAGGCGGGCCGGGATATCTCGCCTCGGCTCGATGGTAGAAACCTTCTCGACCCCGAACCCGATCCTCGAGTACCTTCAAGTCGGTGACCTGATACCTGAAGTGGGTACGTTATTGTATCTCGTACCCATTTCAGGTATGCCCCACTAAATCGCGATGAAGAAAATCGCCCCGGCCCGCAGGCTATGCGAGATGCCCCCGTCCGATAGCAACCCCCTAGACTGGTACGACCTCCCGCTCTTCTTCGCGCGGCCCGGCAAGGCCCTCTTCCACATCGCGGTCCAGACGGAGGACCGGCCCGGCGCCCTCGTGGCCGTGGCCGACATCCTCCGAAGCGAATCGCTCAACCTCCTTCATGTTTCGATGTCCGGCATCCCGGGCGGATGCGCGGTCGGTCATCTGTATGTGGAGGGGAACACGGCGGGGATCCGAGCGGCGCTCGAGGAGAGACTGCGCGAGAGCGAAATCATCCGTGCCGTTCGAGTGGAGGAGGGGCGTGACGGGCTGCTGGTCGGGAAGGCGCTGCCCCTGCGGTCCCCGCAGTCGCGCGACTCGGGCCTGCGCATGATCGCCTTGCCTTCGCCTTACCTGTTCTCGACGCTGGACACCCTCCGTGAGGAGATGGGAAGCGGCGGCGCGGCCCTGGTCTACCGGCAGGGAGCCCAACTCGGGAGGAATCTGTGGGCGCGACACGCCGAGGGGCTGGGCGGGATCGAGAAGGTCCGAATACACTTGGAGTATCTTCTCGAGGGATTGGCTCTCGTCGGCTTTGGACGCGTGAAGTTGCTCGATATCGACCCGAAGAAGGGCACCGCCCGTGTCCGCCTGTCGGAGTCGATCGAATGCGTGGACCACCAGCTCCGCTATCCTTACAGCCAGTTCTTCCGAGGTTACTTCGCGGGCGTCTTCTCAACAATCCTCGGCGGCGAGATGACCTGCGTCGAGACGAAGTGCATCGCGATGGGTGCCGGGACGTGCGAGTTCGAGATCGCTCGAAAGGAGGAGGCCAGTGGCGACACCGAGTCCTGAGCCTGACTTTCTGAGCTCTTGCGGGACAGACAGGTAGGTAGGGCGTCGCTCCGAGAGCGGCGAGCAGCTCCGATTGTTCTGCCGTGGGCCGGGTCGTCCAGTCTCGAACCGATTTCCCGGTCCCAAACCGAATCCACGCCACCTCTCCGGGGGTGTGGAACGCCTACTCCAGTGTCATTTCGGGGTATCTCGACCGCAGCTTGCGCTCCGACCAACTCCACAACAGATATGCCAGGTAGACCGCCGTAGCATACGCCTCGATCCGATCCCGACGACGGTATCGGAGCGGCCCGGGCGACAACGGACCCTTCGCCGTCCGAAACACCTCGCTCGCCGAGACCGACGGGTCCGTGTGGAACAGGAGGAACCGACCGTCGAGCTTCCGCTCCCGTTCCGAAACGACCGGATCGCCCCGAAACCCTCGGCGCCCCACGGACGGCACGACGACCCGTCCCAGCTCGTGTCGGATCTCTCCCAATCGGCCTTTCGGGGGATGACCGACCAGCTCTCGGACCAGCAAGTCCCGACTCTACCGTTCCTCGACTCGACGCCGAGCGTCCGAGACGACCATGACGCGGACCTTCGGTTGCCCGAAGAGCGGCGCGGTGAACCCTCGCGCATACGCCGCGTTCCTGCGGGACCGGGCTACGACACACTCGGCGCGCTCCAGTCCTTCCTCGGTCCACCGGGTCGCGTAGCCCCGGGTCTCGTCCGTCCATCCTCGGACCATGCCTAGGAGGTGGTGGTCGGATTCGACCACCCGCGTGACGTTCTCTTTCGAGACGATTCCCCGGTCGACGACCAGGGTGATCGGCCCGAGGCTGAACCCTCGGAGCGTCTCGAGGGTCGTCACCGTCGACACCGAATCGCTCAGCGAGCCAGGAAGGGGGCGACAGAGAACCGGATGGTGATGGTCCCGCGACACGACCAGTGGGAAGACGCCCGGGAGTCCAGGAAGCGGGAGACGGCTTTCTGGTATGCGCGACAAGACGCGCGAGTTGATAGAATTGTGCCCGTTTCGTCTCGATAACGTTACAGAACCGTTCGCCCGTCCGTTCGTTCGTTCGGTCGGTGCGTTCGCGCTCGGTGTTCGGGGGGGCTATGCGCGCGCGCGTAATGCGCGCGCGCGAGGCGAACGCGAGGCGAACGGTCAGAACGGCTCTAAACGGGAAGGCGTGGGGCCCGTCCCTGGTCCACGTTGGGCGGACGGCCCCGCGCCCGGAATCTCCGAGGTTCCTCCCTCCTCCGCACCCGGGGCGGACCAAGGCGGCCCGTCCCCCGTCCGGTCAACTGGTTGAGGAACGCCAGGGCTCCTCCCTCCGAAACGCCCGGGAGTCAATGCTCCCGGCCGGGCATGGCGGAGAATTAGCTCCGCAAATTGCCCCGCACATTTGGGTCATGCTCCGGTTTCGGTGCCATTATGCGTTTTCGACGCGTCTTCGGTTGGTTCACTTTCGTCCGTCTCCTTGACTCTCACCTGACCGGCTGGTGGCCGGCCTTCTCCCACCCTGATTGTCCAGTTCACCCGGTCCGGGGACACATCGGACCTGGTTCTCGCTCTGATCGCCATCGGGGTAGCCGTCGTTCTCACGACGCTGCTCCTTACTCGCCTCTCTCGGAAGGCGGTGGCCCGCTACGGCCTTGACACCCGGGGAGAGATCACGACCCGACCCGGGCCCGCGAACGCCCGATCGCGCTGGCTCCGCGCGTTCGGAGGCCCGAGGCGGAGGATTTCGGCCCGCCTCACTCGGACGGCCGCCGAGCGGGAC
>DAIBSV010000092.1 GCA_027415455.1 Nitrospirota bacterium
AAGGGAACGGGGGCCAGGTAGGGGCAGTCGGTCTCGAGAAGGATCCGGTCCCGGGGGATCTCCGGGAGGAGGTCCCGGAGCCCCTGGGCGCTCTTGAAGGTAAGGATCCCCGAAAAGGAGAGCCAGAACCCCCGGTCGAGGGCCCCGTAGGCCTCCTCCCGGGAGCCGGTGAAGCAGTGGAAGACCCCCCGCCGGCCGGAAAGCTCCTCCGAGTCGAGGACGGCGAAGAGGGGGGCGAAGGCGTCGCGGCAGTGGAGGATCAGGGGGAGGTCGCGCTCCCGGGCGAGCCGGACGTGTTCCCGGAGGGAGGCCTCCTGGACGGCGAGCGGGGTCTCCGGGATGTCGGCCCGGTCGAGGCCGGTCTCCCCGATGCCCACGACCCGGGGATGGCGCGAAAGCTCCCGAAGCCGGTTCACGGCCTCCGCATCCGTCGCGGAGGCCTCGGAGGGGTGGATCCCCACCGTGGCCCAGACCTGGGGGAGCTCCTCCGCCAGGGCGATCGACTCCCGGGAGGAGGCGAGGCGGGTGCCGATGTTCACGAGGCCGGCCATTCCCCGGGAGACCGCCCGGTCGTAGGCCTGCCGGGCCGGAAGCTCCGGGGGCAGGAGATTCAGGTGGGCGTGGGTGTCGAAAAAGGGAAGCGTCCCGGAGCTCTCGGCCACGGCCCCTCCCCTACCTGATCCCGGCGCCGGGTCCGGCCGGCCGGTCGACGGTGAGAAGCGAGACTCCGTTTTCGGTGGAGGCGGCCAGGAGCATCCCCTGGGAGGTGACGCCCATCAGGGTCGCCGGGGCGAGGTTCGCGACCACGACCACCGTCTTGCCCACGAGCTCCTCCGGAGCGTAGGAGCCGGCGATCCCGGCCACCACCGTCCGGGGCGCCGCCTCCCCGATGTCGACGGAGAGCTTCAGGAGCTTCTTCGACTTGGGCACGGGAACGGCCTCCCGGACCACCCCGGTCCGGAGGAGAACCTTCTGGAAGTCGGCATAGTCGATCGGAGGCGCGGCCGGACCCTCGGGAGCCTCCGCGACGGACGACGGGGAGGTCGGAGCCGGAGGGGACTGCGCCGTTTCGGGGGACGCCTTTCCGGCGGAAGGCTCGGCCGTTTCCGTTCGCGGAGCCTTCCGGGGCTTCTCCCCCTCCTCGGCCAGGGGATTTCCCTGGGCGTCGCGCTTCTGGAAGAGGGGTCCGGCCGGCCGGACCCGGTAGAGGGCCTCGGTCCCCGGCCTCCCGTGGGCGGCGTAGGAAAGGAGGGAGAGTCCCGCCGGGACCTCGAGGGATTCGAGGATCTTTCCGGCCGTCTCCGGCAGGAAGGGGGCCAGATAGAGGGCGACGAGCCGGAGCCCCTCCAGAAGATCGTAGAGGACGGCGGAGAGCTCCTCCCGGCGCTCCGGATCCCGGGCCAGGACCCAGGGGGCCCGGACGTCGACGAACCGGTTCAGAAAGGCCACGAACTCCCAGAGGGACCCGAGGGCGCGGTGGAACTCGAAAGACTCGGTCCTCTTCCGCACCGGGGGAAGAAGGGACACGGCCGCCTCCAGAAGCTCGGCGGAGCAGCCGGAGGCGGGACGGGCCACCCCCGTCTCGGGGAAGTAGCGGCAGGCCATGGCCGTCACCCGGGAGAGGAGATTCCCGAGATCGTTCGCCAGGTCCCGGTTGATCCGGTTTATGAGCGCCTCCTGCGAGAAATCCACGTCCTGGCCGAACTGGCCCTCCCGGAGAAGGAAGAAGCGCACGGGGTCGGTCCCGAAGCGGTCGACCAGGGCCACGGGATCGACGACGTTGCCCCGGCTCTTGGACATCTTCTCCCCGTCCACCGTCCACCAGCCGTGGGCGAAGATCAGGCGGGGGGGCGGAAGCTCCAGCGCCGCGAGGAGAATGGGCCAGTAGACGGCGTGGGTGGTCAGGATGTCCTTGCCGATCAGGTGGACGGCCGGCCAGAGGCGGGAAAGCCCCTCCTCCGGGGTCGCCCCCAGGGACCAGGGGACGGTGATGTAGTTCAGGAGGGCGTCGAACCAGACGTAGGTCACGTAGTCGGGGGCGAAGGGGATGGGGATCCCCCAGGGCACCCGGCTCTTGGGCCGGGAGATGCAGAGGTCGGAGAGGGGCTTTTTGAGAAAGCCCATGATCTCGTTGTAGCGGGACTCGGGACGGATGGCCTCGGGGTGGGATTCGTACCAGGAGACGAGCCAGTCCTGGTAGCGGCTCATGCGGAAGAAGATGTTGGTCTCGCTGATGCGCTCCACCGGCCGGTGGCAGTCGGGGCAGAGGCCGTTCTCCACGTCCTTGTCGGTCCAGAACCGTTCGTCCGGAAGGCAGTACCACCCCTCGTAGCTCCCCTCGTAGAGGTCCCCCTTCTCCCGGAGCCGGGCCAGCACCTCCGAGACCCCCTTGACGTGCCGGGGCTGGGTCGTCCGGACGAAGTCGTCGTTGGAGATGGCGAGCCGGCTCCAGAGGTCGCGGAAGCGCGGCAGGATCCGGTCGACGTAGAGCTGGGGGGAGAGTCCGTGCCTCTCCGCGCTCTGCCAGACCTTCTGGCCGTGCTCGTCGGTGCCGGTGAGGAAGAAGACCGGCTCCCCTTCCTGGCGGCGGGTGCGGGCCAGGACGTCGGCGGCGACGGTGGTGTAGGCGTGGCCGATATGGGGGATGTCGTTGACGTAGTAGATGGGGGTCGTCAGGTAGAACCAGGGGGTGCGGAGGTCAGCCACGGGAACGGGGATCCTTTCGATAGCGGTTGTCTGGGGAACGGGCGGCTCTTTCGGCCTGGGAGTCGGGCGCCCCGGGAAGGGAGGAGGGAGAGGGGGGCGCCACCGGGACCCACTCCTCCTTCCGGGACTTCCGGGAGCAGCAGGAGCCGCCCGCACCCTCCTCCCCGGAGGCGGCCCCCTCGAAGGTGAGACAGCACTTGAGCCGCCCGCACATGCCGGTCGAGCGGAGAGAGTTGGGTTCGGTGTCGGCCTCCCGGGCCACCTTTGTCGAGATCGTCCGGAAGGACTTGAGGAAGGAGGAGCAGCAGAGGGTCTTGCCGCAGGTCCCGAGGCCGTCCAGAAGCGAGGTGTGCTCCCGGGGGCTGATCTGCCGGAGCTCGACCCGGCCGCGGTAGCGGCCGTGGATGTCCTTCAGGAGCTCCCGGAAGTCGACGCGGCCGTCGGCGGTGTAGTAGAGGAGGAAGTCGTTTCCGGCGAAGTTGCCGACGGCGTCGACGAAGATCATGGGGAGATTCCGGGCGGCGGCCCGCTCCCGGACGAAGGAGAGCATCCCCGCCTCCCGCTCGGCCAGGGTCTTGAGGCGTGGCGCGTCCTCCGCCGAAAGCCGCCGGATGAAGCGGTATTCGGGAAGGGCGGGGCGGTCCTCCCCGGAGAGGATCCGGGGGTTCTCGACCAAAGTCATGGGGGCGGGTCCCAGGCGGCTTTCTCCCAGGATCGCGTCGTGGCGCCGGAAGGGCAGGGTCTCCGGGTCGTCCCGGCGGGGAGCCCAGAGGGTGATATTCGGCCCCAGCTTCTTGATCTGGGCGGTCAGGATCCAGACCGCTTCCGTCTCGTGGTCGGCCTGGGGAAGGACGGACCTGTTCATAAAAAAGCCTTTCGCATATCGCGTGCGGAGTCCGGATCTAACGGCCTCCGGCGGCAAAGGCCTGTTCCAGCTGCCAGAAGACCTGTTCGAGGGCGAGACCCCGGTTCGGGTTGTGGACCGCCATGCGGCGCATATCGCCTATCCTATCATGGATCCGGGCCCGCGCGAAATCGGGAAGCCCCCCGACAAACCTTTCGGGGAGGGGGCTGTCCGCCCAGGACGGCTCGGGGGCTTCCCTTGCCAGGCGGCGCTCCGCCGAGAGGAGAAGGCCTTCGAGAAGGTCGAGAAAGCGGTCGAAGGCCTCCTTTTCGGAGAGGATGGACAGGGCCTCCGAGACGGCGGCCATGTCGGCGGTCCCGTCCGGCCGGAAGGCCCCGAGAAAGAGGACGGCCCCGTCCCGGATCTTCCGGCCGGAGGGATCGAGAAGGAGAGCGAGGCGGGAGAGGGAGCCGCAGGCTTCGGGCAAGAGGGGGGCGATCTCTTCGGCGGAGACCTCGGGAAAGGCCTCCCGGGCGAGCTCCGAAAGATCGGGGTCGGACAGGGGACGGAACCGGACCGGAAGGAGGCGGGAGCGGAGCGTCGGGAGCAGGCGGTCGGGGGCGGAGGTCACCAGGAAGAAGAGCTGGCCTCCGGCCGGCTCCTCGAGGGTCTTCAGAAGGCTGTTGGCCCCCTCCGGAGTGAGGAGATGGGCTTCGTCGATCACCGCCGCGCGCAAGGGGGAGAGGAGCGGGGCCTCGAGGGTTCCGGAGAGAAGCGCCCGGACGGGATCGACCCCGATCGAGGCGGCCTCGCCCCGGTCGAGGAGGCGAAAGTCCGGATGGCTCGCGAGGGGGGTCCGGCAGGAGGGGCATTCCCCGCAGGGGGCCCGCTCGGGACCCGCTCCGCAGAGAAGCGTCCGGCAAAGGGACAGGGCGGCGGTGCGCTTGCCCACCCCCTCGGGCCCCCAGAGGAGGAGGGCTCCGGAGGTGTAGCCCTCCCGGACGATCCGGAGGACGGTCTCCATGGGGCGGTCGTGGCCCCGGACCCGGACGGAGCCGGAGGGGAGCGGGGCGGAGCTCACCTGCCGAACCGTCCCGGGAAGCGCCGCGCGAGTTCCGCGTCGATCTGCTTCTCGAGGAGGTCGGGGGGGAGGGTCGCGTCGAGGAAAAGGGTCCGGTCGGCGTGGACCCGGGCGATCTCGAGATAGCCCCGCCGCACGCGGTCGAAGTAGTCGCGTCCCAGGCGCTCGAAGCGGGTCCGCCCTTCGGCCCGGGCGGAGAGGCGGCCTTCGAGGGCCTCCACGGGAAGGTCGAGAAGGACGGTGAGGTCCGGCCGGAGGCCGTCAAGAGCCACACGGGTCAGGGTGGCCACCAGCTCCCGGGAGAGGCCGAAGCCGAAGGCCTGGTAGGCCATCGTGGCGTCGGAGAGGCGGTCGGAGAGGACGATCCCCCCCCGGTCCAGGGCCGGAGAAAGGACCTCCTGGCGGTGCTGGGCCCGGTCGGCCTGAAAGAGAAAGAGCTGGGCCAGGGCGGAGGCGGGGAGGGCGGGATCGAGGAGGATCTCCCGGAGCTTTTTCCCGAGGGGGGTGGCTCCCGGCTCCTTCGTCACGGTGTGGGGGATTTTCGCCGCCGCGAGCCGGGCGGAGAGCCGCCGGAGCTGGGTGGACTTTCCCGAGCCGTCCACCCCCTCGAAGGCCACGAGGAGGCCGGGCGGACCGGCCGGAGGGGAGACCGAAGGGGAGATCGGGTCGGAAGGGGTCATCGCACGCTCGCCGGATGGAAGAAGGACCACGGGAATCGGGGAAGGAAGGGCCACAAAAAAGGCCAGCGTCCGGAAGACTCCGGAGACTGGCCGAGCCGGACCCGGCCGTCGCGCGCCCTTCCCGGGATCAGGAAAATAAAACGGAAGGAAGACCGGGGATCAGGAAATCATTCCCGGACGAAGGACGCGGCGGTGCGGGCGGACTCCGGTCGAAGTCGGAACCTAGTGCTCCTTGATCTGGTTTCCGGCCAGAAGAGCGGCCAGAACGATGGTGCCGACCAGGAGAGAGACCATCCAGTGCATGTCACCCATTGTTGTCCCCTTTCGATGGTTTGCGGCAGAAAGGGAACGCCCCTTCCGCCCTGTCACGATACGGTCTGTTGCATTTTATCCTTTTGGAAGGAAAATGCAAGGGGATCCGGCGGAAGGAGATTGCCAAAGATAAACATGCATGTTAATATTCGACACATGGATTATACGATCGTCTACTACAGCAAGACCGTGCAAAATTGCCTTTGGTCTTGGCCAAATGGAATCCGGGCAAGTCTTATCAGGATTCTCGAACGGATGGTCTCCGAAGGACCCGATCTGGGTTTGCCTTATACGCGCTCCATGGGACAGGGGTTGTTCGAGATCCGGGCGAGAGGTCCGGAAGGAATCGGACGAATATTCTTCTGTACGCTGATTGACCGGCAGATTGTCCTTCTGCACGGCTTTATCAAAAAATCCGAAAAAACTCCGGAAAGAGAACTGACGATCGCCAGAAAGCGGTCCAAGGAGGTCAGGCATGGATAAAAAGAATGTCTTCGACAAAGATGACCGATACGAACCGGTCGTCCTCAATGTTGAAAAAACCAAAACGGAATGGATGGAGGACCCGGCATTTAAAGCGGAATATGAGGCCCTGGAAGACGAGTTTGCCACCCTGGACGCGCTTTTAAAAGCCCGGAAGTCTGCGCATCTGACCCAAACTGAGGTCGCGGCACGAATGGGGGTGCACCCTTCGGCACTCGCGCGCATCGAGTCCAGTCTGGGAAGCCGACGGCATTCCCCGTCCCTCGAAACGCTCCGCAAATATGCCAAAGCCTGCGGAGGAAAGCTTAAAATCACAATCGAGATGCCCTCCCGATCCGCGACTCGTGGATAACGGCGAGGATCGTCCCCGTCGCTCGATCCAAAGGCCGAGATAGAGCGAGACCTTTCGGAGCCGGAATTCAGGGAGGCCGGGAGGTCATCGAGGATGAATTCTCCGGCCTGGACGAACTCCTCTGGCACGAAAACCGACGGATTGACGCAGAAGCAAATCGCGTCCCGGAGAGGGGTTCCCAACCGGCTCTTGCCCGAACCGGATCGACGCAGGGCTCCGGAAAACATTCTCCTTCCATAACCGGAATCTCCTTCGTGCGGAAGATTCCGGCGGTCTCCTGGCTCGAGCCCGACAACCGGGACAGCCCGGGGTTTGCGAGCCCCTACGGGACCATCTCCCGGCCGAACCAGCCGTCGATTTCCCCAGCATCGACCGCGGGGAGGCCGAGCAGGACGAGTATTTCTCCCGGGGCTTCTACCCCTGACCTTGCCCCATAAGTAGGGGGTGGACACGGCCAAAGTTTTCGTGTAGTCTGTGGGCATGAAAATCTTCGGCCAGACTCTCGACACATCGATTCTCGACACGATCCGGGAAGAGGCGGCCTCTGCCGTTTCGCGGAGCTCCCTGGCGCGGAAGGTGTGCGAGTTCCTGGGATGGAAGGGAGCGAACGGGAAGCCCAAGGAGATGAACGCCCGGCTTCTCCTGAACAAGCTCGAGAGGACGGGGGAGGTTGTCCTTCCCCCGTCCCGCGGTCCTGTTCCGGGATGGAGACCGCCGGAGGAGACGGATCCCCTCTGGCAGACGATGGCGGAGCCGTTCGACGGAGCTCTTTCGGAGCTCGGTCCACTCGAGATCGTGCGGGTCGCGACAAAGGAAGAGTCCCGGCTGTGGAACGCGCTCTTTTCGCGGTATCATTATCTGGGGTTTACTCAGGTGAAATTATAATTGGCCTCATGGAAAAGTCAACCGAACTCAGACATGGAAGACATTGCGTTTT
>DAIBSV010000093.1 GCA_027415455.1 Nitrospirota bacterium
TTGACCCGATTCACGAAAAAAAGCCAAACCTAGAGGGATTAGCTCAGGTCTCCACTTGACGACCCGACCAATTCTTATGCAGAGTTGATGTCACTTTGAAATCCTCGTGCCGCGATAAAAATATCTTCTCGTCTTCATGAGGACGGGATGAATGTCGACAGAAAGTGACATGTTATGTATAGGATTCATCCATTATAAGGCCTATCCTTACAGGGTTTCCGTTGTTTGCATCGATTTCCGCAATACTTCGAGTCAATGTTTCCGATGAGAATACACCAAAATGAACAATATGAAATTGTAATCCGAATTTGTATGCGCTCAATGCCGTTTTTCCTGCCACACCGAGGTAAATGTGGCGACCAATATCGCTCCAAGGGCTGATATCAAACCCGCCTATTGCGGTCTGAGTTGAACGCTTAAACCGCGAGCTCCGGCCGTAAGGCCGGGGAATTCGACCAATTGTCTTCCCCGTTCTGTTCCCTCCTCTTTGAAATTCATCCCGGAAATGCCGTCGGACAACGTTTCTTCCTTCCGGACGGATCAGGCGAACTCGTAGACCGGCAAGGGGTCGAGGAGGGTGCGGAGGGTCTCCGGATTCACGGAGGAGGCGTCGTCGTGAACTCCCGGCCGGTGGCACAGGAGAAGGGCTCCTGGAGGTAGTCCCTCCTCCCCCAGGATCCGGACCGCGGCCAGGGTGGAGGAAAGGGTTCCCAGGTGGGGATGGGAGACGAGAAGAAGTGTGACGGGGCGACCGAGGCGCCGCACGAGTGCGAGGATGCCCGCTCCATCCGGGAAAAAGGGGCTCAGGATGCCTCCCGCCCCCTCGACGACGACCCGGCGTCCGGAGTCGTAAAACTCCCGGATCCGGTCAGCGAGAAGATCCGGATCGATCCGTCGTCCTTCGACCTTCGCGGCGGTCATCGGATCGAGAGGCCGGGCGAAACGATACCCTTCCCACACCTGCTCCGGAGAGACCCCCGCCCGAAGATAACGGCCGGAATCGGGCGCCTCTTCCGGCGACCCCACCCCCGTCTGGACGGGCTTCACGATCTTGAGCCGGCTTCTGTCGGGGGAAAACCGGATCAGTTCCTCCACGAGACGTGTCTTCCCGACTCCCGTGTCGGTCCCGACCACGAAGAGGACCGTCCCCGGGGGATGGAGGCTATCCCCGGAAAAAGGCGCCGACAGCATCGATGACCCTCTCCTGTTCTGAATCGGTCAGCTCCGGAAAGACGGGAAGGGAAATCACCTCCCGGCAGAGCCTCTCAGAAGCGGGAAGCGGACCCGTCTCCGGCAGAAGACCGGCAAAGGCCTCCTGACGGTGGAGGGGGATAGGATAGTAGACCTCTGAGCCGATGGCCCGCTCGGAAAGGAGATTCCGGAGGGCGTCCCGTCGTCCTTCCCCTTCGATCCGGAGGGTGTACTGATGATAGACATGGAAAGACTCGGGACCGGGAATCGGGACGAAGACCCCGGGGATCCCACGGAAGGCCTCGTTGTAGCGGCTTGCCAGGGCGCGGCGTCTCGCGGTCCACGCCTCGAGGCGGGGAAGCTTGACCGAGAGGATCTTCGCCTGGAGGGCGTCGAGCCGGGCATTGTACCCCATCTCCTCGTGCTCGTACCGCTTGCGGCTTCCGTGAACGCGCAGGCGGAGAAGATGGTCCGCGATCTCCGAGTGTTCCGTGGTCACGAGGCCCCCGTCACCCGCCCCCCCCAGGTTCTTCGTAGGAAAGAAGGAGTAGGCGGCGGCGTTGCTGAAGAGTCCGGGGGGACGGTCCGCGTGCCGGGCCCCCACCGCCTGGCAGGCGTCCTCGACGATCCAGAGGCCATGGGAGCGGGCCACACGGAAGAGCCCTTCCATGTCGACCATCTGGCCGTAGAGGTGGACAGCCATCACCCCGGCCAGGGGATGGTTCCCCCGCCGGGTCACCGGCCGGTCGTCCGGTCCTGGACGGGTCTCCTCGCGCAGGAAGCGGTCGAGAATGTCGGGAGTCAGGAGGAAAGAGGAGGGGTCGATATCGATGAAAACCGGCCTTCCGCCGGCCAGGGAGACGGCGCTGGCCGAGGCGAAGAAGGTGAAGGAGGGGACGAGAACCCCCTGCCCCCGGAGGAGACCCGAGGCGACGAGCGAGAGCACGAGGGCATCCGTTCCGGAGGAGACCCCGACGGCCCGGGAAAGGCCGAAGGCTTCGGCGAACTGCCTCTCGAAGTCGGCGACCGTCGGACCGAGGATGAACTGCTGGCTTTTGAGAAGCGGAAGAATGGCCTCCTGGATCTCTTTTTCCATGGAGGCGTACTGGCGGGTCAGATCGAAGAAGGGAACGGGTGTCATGGTCAGGCTGCATCCGAGGAATAAGGGTTGGAATTCCGGGTAAAGCCGGGGAAGAGGACTGATCCCGGACGAAGGGTCGAAGCGCCGCTCAGAGACTTCCGGACGGTCCTCTGCGACGGGGAGAGTACCGGAATGGTCAGCACCGTGCCCCATGGCAGATCGTTCGGGTTGTTCACGAGGGACCGGTTCGCCCTCTCGAGAAGCTTCCAGTATCGGGGAGACCCGTAGACCCTGGCC
This sequence comes from Nitrospirota bacterium, assembly GCA_027415455.1. The sequence continues at coordinate 2,570 of DAIBSV010000093.1, forward strand.
TTGGCGGCGATGGACTGGAGGGTGTCCCCAGTCTCGACACGGTAGTAGCGGAGGGGGCCGGATGGGGGATGGAGCCGGACCCAGAGGCGGACCGCCTGACGCAGGTCGCCGATGAAGGCCGGATCGCTCCGGGCATACCAGGAGAGATAGCGCAGAACCCTCCGGTGGCGGAGGGGATGGATCATGATGGATTCGCGCATGTGGGCCCTCGAGAGCGAGTCGAGAAACTCCGGTAGGGGGACGGCGGGCGAAGGGGCCCCCTTCGGGAGGAGAAAGGAGAGAAGCAGGGCTTTCCTGTCCCCGGTGAAAGGATGGTCCTTCATGGAGAGGGAGAGGTGATGCTCGATGCGTCCCTCATGGTCGAGAACGGTCGGATCGTGGGGCATGGACGATAGCGCCTGGGTCTCTTCGCGGAGGGCCTTCAGATAGTGTCCCTGGCGGTCGTAGAGCCACCCGAGACTGTCGCGATAGGCGCCGTTCTTCGGGTCGATGGTCAGGGCATGGAGGATCATGTAGCGCGCCTTGACCAGATCTCCGTGCTCGACGACCTCGGTGTAGCCCAGATAGTTGAGGGCGTCCGCGAACCCCTTGTCGATCTCGAGGGTTTTTTTGAGAAGGGCCGTCACCCGTGGAAGATAGCGCTTGTGATCCCACTGGTCGTAGAGAATGGCCTTGTTGAAGATCAGGATCGGATTGCGGGCGGAGAGCCTTTCGGCTTCATCCAGCGCCCGGAGGGCCCGGGAATATTTTTTCTGGTCCATGTAGGCCAGCGCGATCGAAAAGGAGATTTCCCACCGTTCGGGGGAGAGGCTTCTGGCGTCCCTGAGATAAAGAAGCGCCTTCGGGCTGTTGTCCAGTCTCCGGTAGAGATCCCCGAGGTCGTAGGCCCCCTCGTAAAGGTTGGGAAAGCGCCGGATCATCAGGTGATAGGTATCGATCGCCCGCGTGAAATGAAGGGACTTCTCGTAGACCGACCCCAGAAAGGAGAGAAGACGGGGATCCTCTGGATGGCTCCGGAGGATCTCCTCGATCTGGCGGATCGCCTCGTCGTAGCGGCTTTCCTGGACCAGGAGCGAGGAAAGGATCAGGGGAAGACGGTTGTTGCTGGGGTGCTCTGCGATGGCCCTTTTGAGAAGACGCACCGCTTCGGGATAGGCCTCGAGGGAGAAGTAGGTCTTGAGAAGCTTGACCTCGAGATCGATGCGGCCGACCTCCTGCAGGGACAGAAGAGTTTCGTAGTTCTTTCGGGCCTTCGCCCATTCCCCCTTCCGCGAGTACAGGTCGCCCAGGGATTCGAGCGCCGGGGCGAAGCGGGGATCCCGGGAACGCGAGAGGCGATAGAGCGAAAGCGCCCGGGCGTCGTCTCCCGCCCTCTCGTACCGGAACCCCAGATAGAAGGGAAGATAGGCCGAATGCGGACTCATACGAACCCCTTTTTCCAGGATACCGAGAGATTTTTGCCTCTCTCCCAGCTTCGAATAGATGTCGGAGAGGGCGATATAGGCCTCGTCCTTCAGCGGGTCGAGTTCGAGAACATGATTCCTGTAAATCGGAACGATCTTCTCGAGATAGGCTTTCTGGCGGGCCGGGTCGGGCTCCTTGACGGCTTCGAGCTGAAGTAGAGTGCCCAGAAGAAGCCATGGCTTGAGGCGGTTCGGATTGCTCCGGGCCAGCTTCCCGACGACCGACACCGCCTCGGAAAGGTTGCCGGTCTTGGCGAGGACGCGGGCCTCCTGAAGGCCCAGATACACGGAATGCGGCTTGTAGGCCAGCGCCTTTTTGACCTCGTCCAGGGCAAGGAAGGGATTGTCGAGGGTCAGGGCGATATCGGCCTGAATCTCATGATAGTAGGCCTGCCAGGGATACGGACGGTCGACATGGCCCGTTTTCTGGATCGGGATCCGGGTTTCCTGGCGGGGCAGTCCGGAGGATCCGGATGCGGAGGCTTGCTCCGGCCTGGGGAGGGCTGCCGACTGGCAGGATGCCAGAAAAAGGCAGGCCGCCAGGGCGAGATATCCACGAAATAACAGGGACCGGATCATGAAAGCCTCATCTGGTTTTGGCCGGAATGGAGCGCCCGGCGGGATGAATGCGATTTTCGGCGGTTGGGAACGGATGGCCCGGACCTAGCGCACGGGGGAGGACGGACGCATCTGGATCTCTCTCATGTCCCCTCCCAGAACCGCCCCCGGAACATAGTCGTAGACCGGCTGGGTGACGACGGGCCGCACGGTGACCGTCGCCGAGGCGTAGGCGAGCCCCACCACCTTGGGAGAGGCGTTCAGGAGACCTGCCATGGATCCGGGCCAGTGGGCGTGAACCGACACGATGGAAAAAAGAGAGCCGAGGTCGATTCTCGCCGTGACCGATCCACCCCGGCAATCGAGAAAGGGGATCGACTTCCTCACCGGTAACCGGAAGCCCGTGGACAGCGTCAGGAAGACTCCTTCGCGGGAAGTCTGCTCGAAAAGATAGACCTTGCGCCGACCGTCCATCGCGAGCCGGTAGCGGAGCTGAAGAGGCGGCTCCGCGGAGGTCGTCCAGAAGCCTCTCGCCCCGTTCCATTCCCCGTACCCCGGGAGAAGGGTCATCAGGGCTTTTTTATTGTCCTGAAGCAGAATATGGATTCCTCCCAGTGACCGGGAGGGATTTCCGGGGACTCCCAGGATCTTCCCTGGTCTGAACCCCAGCCGCTGTCGACACCCTTCAGCCGGTAACAGATACAGCAGGAGAAAGGCATTCTGATTCACGGTCCCGCCAATTTTTAAGGCTCCTCGTGATATTTGCCGGAAAGACTCCCACGGACCATTCTACCACAAAGGGTCCGATCTTCAGAAACCGCATGGCACCGTCTGGAAGAGGCCGACCGGAGCAGGCGATCGCAAGCCGCTTGCACCGGCGCTATTTGTTTCTTGCGATCTGGCCACGATAGCGGGAAAGAAAAAGATTCATCTTCATCCTGTCGAGTGTGGGGAGAGGAAGAATCCTCCGCCAGGCCAGAAGAACGATCGGATCATTGAAGCGGGCCTTCACCAGGACGACAGCATATCCGATCTTCTGCTGCTGGAGGAAGCCCTCTTTTGAGGCGTCGCTGCTTGCGATCCCATGGAGCGCCGCGACCGTCGTGGCGGGGACGCGGGAGGGATCGTAAAAAAGGATGATGTTCCCACGGTGGATGACATTGACGATCGTGCAGGGGGAAAGGGCGCTGTCATCGAGGTCGTTTCGGGGAACATAGGTATCGGTCATCAGCCCGGAGGTTGGCGGATTCGAGTTGTAGTGAAAACCCTGGCACGCTTCCGGATCCCGGGTCACGCCGTGGCCCTGCTCCGGGTAGCGGAGGATGCCCGAACGGATCGGCTGGAAGGGCTGGTTGCTTCCGCCGCCGAAAGATCCCATCATCGGCATGAAGGGCGTCCCGCCCGGGTTCATTCCGCTTCCGCTGTCGGCCCAGAGGGCGGCCGGTCCCTTGAAAAAAAAGAAAAGAAGCGCTAGGAATAAAAGGATTGACGTTTCGGACCGTTTTGTCCTCCTCTCTTTCCCTGCCGGGGCGGGAAAAGAAGGGACGAAAAAACCTTCCCAGAGGGAGCTTCCCATCAAAAATTCCATTTTGACACGACTGACACGAGATGTACTGGCCATGGTCTTCTTCGCCTCCCTTTTCGTTTCCACTCCTTTCGACAAGGCGACAGCGTATGCCGACGCACTTCCCGACATCTTCGGTGAGTATATACCGGGAGCGGTTCCGGGTTCCAATCCCCCCTACTCGTTCGGCCAGGGATGGGGCGGAGGGGTCGACTGGAACGCCTTCGTCACCGGATCACTCTTCGTTCGGGGAGGAATCCAGGTTGTCAATTTCGTGGCCCCCGGCATCTTCCTTCTCCCCATAACGGCCGGGGCGGGATACCGCTTCACCGAGGGCTCTCCGGGAGATTTTTACGGGGTCGCGGATGTCGGGGTCGTGCCGTCCTTCTACCCCGGGGGCTCGTCGACCCAGTCCTATTATGACATCGGATTCGGCTATTCCTTCACGCGGGTTTTTGCCGAGTTCAAGCTGGCCATCATTCCCGGAACCAACTACGGGAACGGAACCTTCCTCTACTTCCCGCTCACCCTCGGGATCCACCTGTAGGAAGGGACGGGGCAGGAATGGCCACGGTCCATCCCTCCCGTCCGCATCCGCTTCATTCGCATTTGCCGTTTCCGACAAGATCCTTTCCGGAGCTGCCGGGAAAAACTCTTTCCGGGAATCGGACGTTGCCTTTTATCGAAAAAGCGCCGTAAAACTCCGGCGTTCAGGCCGGAGATATAAGGCGTGCCTCGCCCTGTGACAGGATAGAGATCATGAAAACAATGGAAGCCTTCAAATTCCGCCTCGTTCCGACCCCGGAACAGGAGGCCCTTTTGAACCGCCATGCGGGGTGCGTCCGTTTCGTCTGGAACAAGGCCCTCGATCTTCAGACGAAACGGCTCGAAGCCGGGATGCCTCTCCTGGCCTACGGGGACCTGGCCAAGCTCCTGACCCTGTGGCGCTCGAGCGAGGAGTACGGCTTTCTCGCAAACGGTCCCTCGCAGC
>DAIBSV010000094.1 GCA_027415455.1 Nitrospirota bacterium
GCTCTGATCGGCAAGGTCTCCCGTCTTTCCGGGGCGGAAGGCCGTTATGTTGAATTCGTGAAGAACACCCTTCCCCGAAAACAGAAGTTCGACGGCATCCGGATCGTGGCCGACATGGCGAACGGAGGCGCCTACAAGGTGGCCCCGATGGCCTTGAGAGAGCTGGGGGCCGAGGTCATCACGATGGCCGACACCCCGGATGGAGTCAATATCAACGACAACTGCGGGGCCCTTTATCCGGAGAATCTGGCCAAAAGGGTGGTCGAGACGGGTGCCGACCTGGGCGTGGCCCTGGACGGGGACGCCGACCGGGCCCTCTTCGTGACGGGCACCGGAAAGATCCTCGACGGCGACCGGATCATGGCGATCGTCGCGCCCTTTTTGAAGCGGGAAGGACGTCTCTCCGGAGACACCCTGGTCACGACCGTCATGAGCAACCTGGCTCTCGAAGAATCCATGAAAAGTCACGGAATCAGCCTGAGAAAGACACAGGTCGGAGACCGATATATCCTGGAAGAGCTGGACCGCCTGGCCCTCTCCTTCGGCGGGGAGCAATCCGGCCATATCATTTTCAGGGATTTCCACTCCACCGGAGACGGACTCCTCACCACACTCCAGCTTCTGTCCATTCTCTCCATCGACGGGGTCTCGCTGGATGACGCCTCCCGCGTCATGGAGCCCTATCCCCAGATGCTCAAGACAATCCCCGTCCCGGCAAAGCCACCGATCGACACCCTTCCCGAACTGTCCAAAACGAAGGCTGAAGTGGACAAGGAGCTGGGTCTGGGCCATGGACGCCTTCTGCTCCGGTATTCCGGAACGGAGATGGCCATACGCATCATGCTTGAGGGGCCGGACACCCAAAAGCTCGAGCGCATGATGGACGCGCTGGAAGAGGCGGCAACCCGGGATTTCTCAGCGATCTCGCATCACCGCTAGAGATCGTCTTCCCCGCGCATTGACGATCCGAGACTGCTTTCCCGCTTCAGTCGTGAGCACGGCAGGGCTCTTCCTCTCGGCCTTCTTCCCGTATTTTCCTGTGTCGACCCTCCTCCTTCTCGGGGCCCTGATATTCGCACTGACACTCCCGAAACTCTCGCCCTCCCCCCGTCTTCTGGGCTTCTTTCTGGCCGGAAGCTTTCTGGTGGGGCTCCTCGCCCTTTCTCCGACCGGGCCTTTGCAAAGCGGCAGGAATCCGCGTCTTGTGCAAGTTTGTCTTGACGCCATCCCCGAACCGACCAAAACCGGGATATGGGTCTCGGGCCAAGAAGCCTCTTCACCTTCCTCAGCATCCGGTCGCCTTCGCATTTTCATCCCGGCCGGACGTCTCCCGCTCGCCCCTCTCGTACGGGGAGACTGTATGGAAGGGGAGATGACCCCCTTCCCCCTTTCGCCGGAGGGCTTCCCCATAGACCACGGACGCAACGCCTACCGGATTTCTGACAGCAGCCCCCTCACTTTTTATCCGGACACCTCTCCCATCAGCCATTTCTTTCGCAGGATCACCGCCCTCGCCGAAAATCTGTCCCGCTCTCTCAGGGTTGACTATCCTCCCGACACAGCAGGCCTTCTCGCAGCTCTGGTCCTTTCGGACACCCGGTTTCTGCCTCCGGATTCCTTGTCGGACTTCCGGCAGGCCGGGATCTCCCACCTCCTGTCCGTCTCCGGGGAACACATGACACTTCTGGCCTTTTTCCTGGGGGGCGTCTTTTTGCTCATCCTCCGGCTCCTCCCGTTTCCTCTCCTGCGGTCCCTCTCCGTCCGGATGCCTCTTTCCCGGCTCCTCATTCTTCCGATTCTTCCTCTCCTGGGACTCTACACGCTGATGATCGGCCTTCCGCCTGCCGCAGACCGGACATTCCTGGGCTTTTCCCTCGTCTCATTGTTGAAAGTTTTCTTTGTGGATCTCACCTTTCCGGAGATCCTCGGCCTTTCGACCCTGATCATGCTGCTCTTTGCCCCCTCCCTGGCTCGTTCACTGTCCTTTCTTCTCTCCCTCCTGGCCCTGTGGGCCCTGGTCCTGGGGCAAGCCATCCCGGCAAAAAATGCAAAAAAAGGAAAAGAAGGCCTCTCTCTTCGCCAAACCCTGCGCTCGGGGATCCTGATCACGCTGTTTACGACGCCACTTCTTGCCCTCGTCTTCAGGAGCGCGAATCCTGCCGGGATCCTCTCCAACCCGATCCTCGTCCCGCTGGCGGGAGACATGCTTCTGCCCCTGGGATTTTTCGACCTCTTCCTGAGGATCTTCCTTTCCCACACTCCCGTGATCCTGACGCTCCTGACGGGAGCCCTCTCCCATTCCGTTCTCGGACTGGCCGCCGGCTTTGCCGATCTCCCCGGAAGCACGTGGACGGTACCCGGTGCGAATCCCCTGCCGGTCCTCCTGTTCTATTTGGCCGTCTTTCTTCTGATACTTTCCCCCTCACCCGCGCTCCGGCATTTTGCTCCCCCGCTGCTCCTTCTTCTCATTTTCTCGATCGCTCTCCCCGCCCCTCCGGGAGAAATCCCGTATGCATCCGCTCTATCGACAGGGACCACCGGGTCTCCCCAATACTGGCCGGGACGGGAAAGGGAAAATCTGGGCCGCCTTCTCCAGGCCCCCAGGGAAGGCAAAATGCAGCCGGAAGATGTACAATGAGGGCGATTGGGTCTTGAGTCTTTTTCCATCATCCATTGGAGGGCTTGGCGATGACCACAGGAAAACCCAAAAAACAAGATATCGATGTCCAGGACGACATGGTCCTTGAAACGATGAAGAAAAAAGCCTGTCCTGTTTGCGGAAAACCGATGCGCTGGCTCGACGGGGATTTTATATGCGTGGCCTGCAACGGCGGAGAGTACGGACCTGAGGAGGGCTAGGGGGATTAAAGTCTCAGGGAATGTCCCCGGACGATCCCTTCGAAGAAGGCTGGATCGACAATCCGGACGATCCCTTTTATGGACAGGTCGAGCTTTCCGGATTTCTCCCACATCCGGGTGACCCGAATGGCCGTCTCCACGGTGGTCAGGCACATCTGCGCCAAGACTGTCCGGGTGATGGCGATCGAGTCCCGGTAGGTCGAAGACGGTTGGGCGGAGGGGGGAGAGTCGGCGCTTCTCCCGGAGAGCGCGACCAGGGCTTGTGCAAGTCGGACCTCGATCGGCATGTGGGCATAAAGAAGGCGGGACTGGTACATTCGGAACCGTTCCCCAAGTTCGGTGTTGACCTCTCTTCGAAGTTCCCTGTTACGTTCCAGCGCGGCATGGAGATTTTTTTTCGCATATCCGACGGTCTTCGACGGACAATCGGTGATCGCTCCGGCCGGATAGGGAAAGTCGAAGATAACGGCGAATCCGGCCACAAAGTCTCCAGGAAGGAGCCTCTCCAGAACGAGGGGCGTCCCGAAAGGACTCTCCTTGACGAAGAGGATGCGGCCTTCCGTCACGACATAGAAGTAATCTGATGGATCGCCTTGCAGGAACAGGCTTTCCCCCTTGCGTCTCAGCTCGACCTCCCGGTCGGGCTTTGTGGTGGCCATCCAGTCCCGAAACACCGGCATGGGGGAGGGGCTCATTCCCAGACCTTTGGAAACAGAAGGGAGGCGAGGAGACTGCCCAGACTGATGAGAAAGGCCGACAGAAGGGCCGCGGAGAAGGTCCGGATCTCGAAGCCGGGGACGACAGCCGAAACGGCCCAGAGAAGCAGGGCGTTCAGGACGAAGATGAAGAGCCCCAGCGTCAGGAGCGTGATCGGAAGGGTCAAGATGACCAGGAGGGGCCGGACCAGGATGTTGATGAAGCCGAGCACGACGGCGACCGCGATGGCGGTCGGGAAGCCCCGGATCTCGACCCCGCGGACCATTCGTGATACGGCAAAGATGATCAGGGCGTTCACAAGGAGCCTGAGAAGAATCATGAGCATGACATTTCACCCTTTCCGCTAGATCCGGTCGAAATCCTTGCCACAAGATGCCGGATCGTCTATCGTTTTTCCGATGGTCAGTCGCCTTATGATACCAAATATTGGTCCACAGGGGAGAAACAGTGATTAGAAGGAGAATCGTTCGGATCCGGGAGTGGTTCGAGCGGCGCATCCGAAGAACCCCCGGAGGGTCATGGTTCTTCCCCCACGGCTTGCTGGCCTTCATCGTGGGTCTGTACGGCTTCAAGAACGTTCTCCCCCTTCTCGACCAGATCCGCATTATCCAGACTCACCTCAAAACCTTCGGCCCCGCCCAGGACTTTGCCCATCTCCCGGTTGTCTTTCATATTCCGGGTGGGGTCCCCCAGACGATCATCGGCCTGGTCCAGCTTCTCATGTCCATCGGACTCCTTCTCCGCTCACGATTCGCCTGGGTGGTCACCGTCCTTTTTTCCACCCTCTCCCTCGTGGTCGTCCTGAGGCAGACCCCCCTTTCCTTTGTCCATCTGGGATTCATTCTTCTCTTGTTGGCAGGCCTCCTCCTCGCCCGAAAGTCCTTCGATCAGTCCACCGTCTCCACCGGTTCCTTTTTTTCCCTCCTCAGCATCCTTCTTCTCATGGGGTACGGGATCTTCGGATCCTTCATCCTGGGCAAGGGCTTCACCCCTCCGATCACCTCTCTGATCACCGCCTTTTATTTTGCCGTCATCACCATGGCGACGGTGGGATACGGAGATATCGTCCCAACGACGGACGACGCCCGGCTTTTCGTGGTGAGCCTGGTCATTTTCGGGATCACCGTCTTCAGCGCCTCCATATCGTCCGTCCTCATTCCCCTCATCAATGAACGGCTCAAAAAAGTTCTCATCCCGGAGAAGCGGAAAATGACACGCAAGAACCACTACATCCTGGTCGGGACAGGGAGCCTGGCCCGCCATGTTTTTCAGGAGCTCTCCTCCCGGCACCTTCCCGTCACCCTCATCGTCCCCCATCTTCTGGAGGAGGCGCCCTTCGCAGAGGCGGATCAGGTGGTGGGAGACCCCACCGACGGAGAAATCCTGAAGAAGGCCGGAGCCCAGGAGGCCCAGGCCATCCTGGCCCTTCTCGAAGAGGATGCGGAGAACGCCTTTGTGGTCCTGGCCGCCCGAGACATCGGCTCAAAGGCCCGGACCATTGTCTCCGTAAGAAGCCGGGCCAGTTTCTCGAGAATCCGCTCGGTTTCGCCAGATATGATCCTCTCCCCCGAGATGATCGGCGGAGAGCTGATTGCCATGGCCTTGAACAACGAAAAGATCGACGGGGAGAGTTTTCTCAGGAAAGCGCTCTTTCTCGACAAGCGCATGCAGGGAGAGCCGGAGGCACCCAATGAAGGACTCCCGGGATGAGCTCGGGGCCCATCCTCCCTTCTTTTGGCCCTTTTGGCGGGATCCGTACTTTTCCGCAGGCCATTCTGATCTTTCCGAGCCAGCCTCTTCGATCGCCGGCCCCATCGTGTCATTAAGCCTTCAAGAGCCCCCCGGAAAACATAAAACTGTCTTCGCTCTTTTTTGAATCGGGACGATTTTTCGACGGTCTGTTCCTTTTTCAAGGGCCGTCCCCCGCTTCATGCTTCTGGGACCGATTCCCTTGACCTCGGAGAGTGCGCCCGGTTATCGTGAAACAAGACACGATTCCCTGGTCACGATGGGTAGTCCCCTTTCATGACCTGACAACCCACGCAAATGAGGTCTCTTTTCATGGTCCCAGACGCCTCCTCCCCGTCCGGTCTGGTCACGGTCATCGCGTTCTCCGACAACGGCACACGGATCGGCCCTGTCAGGAAACAAAAGGTGCACGATGATCTGCAATGGCAGAAGGTTCTCTCCCCCCTCTCCTATGATGTGACGCGAAAGCATGCCACCGAGCGGCCTTTTTCCGCTCCCGGATATGACCGGAAGGAATCGGGGCTTTACCGGTGCATTTGCTGTGGCACCGCCCTTTTTTCCTCCGAAGCAAAATTCGACTCCGGAACGGGGTGGCCCAGTTTCTGGGGTCCCCTGGCGCCCGAGAACATCCAGCTGAAAGAGGACTCAAGCTACGGCATGCGGCGCACAGAGGTCCTCTGCGCCCTCTGTGACGCCCACCTTGGCCATGTCTTCAACGACGGCCCCCCGCCGACGGGTCTCCGGTACTGCATCAATATGGCCTCGCTCAACTTCGTTCCCGTGTCCCCGGGTTAAGGTCGCGCCCATGAGCCTGTCCCACACCGTCCTCTCCACCACCCTTTTCCTTATGGCCGGCATCGGATGCTCCAGTGCCCCCCCTGCGACGGACAGTCCCTTCCCCGTCCCCGAAGAGGACGACTCCTCCAAAGGGCTTCAGAAAGCCGTTCTGGCCGGAGGCTGCTTCTGGGGAGTCGACGCCGTATTCAAACATGTCCGGGGGGTGACGAAAGTCCGCTCCGGCTATGCGGGCGGAGCTGCCGAAACGGCGCATTACGACATCGTGTGCACAGGACGCACCGGCCATGCCGAGGCGGTCGAAGTCACCTACGATGCCGGTCTCGTCTCGTTCGGAACCCTTCTCCGGATTTTCTTCTCCGTCGCGCATGATCCGACGGAGGTGAATCGCCAGGGACCCGACATCGGGTCGCAGTATCGGTCCGCGATCTTTACGGTCACCCAGGAACAGCAGAGGGTCGCGAAGGCCTATATCGACCAGCTCGACCGTTCAGGCCTGTTCAAGCGACCCATCGCCACCGTGATCCTTCCCCTCGATATCTTTTACCCTGCAGAAGACTATCACCAGAATTTCCTGGAAGAGCATCCAACCTACCCCTACATCGTCTATCACGACCTTCCAAAACTTGCCGCGCTGAAACGCCTCTATCCCGACCTCTGGCAAGCCTGACCGGTCTTTTCATTCTCGTCAAGCCGACAGCTGGTCTCCCATTCGAGTCCATTCCGGGAATCTCTTACGGGCGGAAACCAAATAAATCATTTATGTTTCATGACAATAAGCCATGCTGCACACAAGAAACATATTTTGTAAAAATATGGAGACAAAATGAATTTCGTCATGTATCATGAAACAACCTTCGGCATTGGGCCGGAGGACAGACGACACTATCAGTGAAAGGGAGTACGACATGGGACTCGGACCTTCTGCAAGCCCGATCAGTATCTTTCTTGTTCTTTTC
>DAIBSV010000095.1 GCA_027415455.1 Nitrospirota bacterium
AGTCTGCCGGGCATGATCCTTGCTTGCAAGGAGAAACCGGACCCCGACAAAAAAATGAAAGGGGGAAATCTTTTCGAGAAGACGGCGGCCCAGGGGGAGAAGGTCCGGAAGATCGGGGGCCAGGATTCCGGAGCCCAGCAGGATCGAGATCTTGATCGACACCGCGTCCGCCAGAACAGGGGGAGGGATGGTCTCCGCCCAGTCGGGGGGGAAGGATCGCCCAGAAAAGATGGTCCTTGAAGTGAGAGGTCAGGAGGTATCCGTCGTAGGCTTTTTTCGCGAGCTTCTCCAGCGACTCCATCTCTTTGATGTCGCGGGCGTAGAAGGCCGCGAGGAGGCGGCGGATGTAGACCGGATCGTAGAAGTTGGTGTAGACCGGGTCCGCGGGAGGGTGGGAGGGATTCAGGCGCCCCAGGATCTCTTTGGCGCGGGCGGGCCCTTTCGGACCCTCGAAGAGCTCCCGGAGGGCGAGCGAGGTCAGGGTCTGGTTCCAGCGGTTGGAGGAGCCGGTCTCCCAGCGGTCGAAGTCGAGGCCGGTCCGGAGGCGGCTGACCTCCGGAAGGATCCAGTCTTTTCCCCCCGCCGGGCGCGGGAAGAGATCGCCGGTGTTCAGAAGGCCCAGGAGACGTTTGTCGTCTTTCAGGTTGAGCGCGATGACCAGCCCCAGGAGGAGGCGGGACTGGGGGGAGAGCCCTTCGTAATAGCGGACCGGATCGTGTTCGGGTTTGGGGGACAAGGGGTAGCCTCCTCGGGGAGTCGGAGCGGAAGAGGGGCCGGGAGGGGAGAGGAAAAAGAGAAGGCAGAGACGCGGGACCTCCTGGCGGCCTCCCGACCCGGATTTTGTAAATAAAGGTCGGACCAGATTTCTTTCATTGTAGGAAAAATCGGAGAAATTTTGAAGAGGGTCCGGGGGAATGGCCCGCATGATCCCGCCCTTGCGCCGGCCGGAACGGGATTGACGGAAAACCGGTCCTCGCCCGGAACGCTCGCCGGAGGGTGTGGCCCGGATTGTGCGGCCGGATGGGGCGATTTCGCGAAAACGGGACGGGCGTGCGGGGTGTGCGGAAAATGAATATCGTGTAACGACAAAGGCTTGCGTGAGAAAGTCTGCCGGGCATGATCCTTGCTTGCAAGGAGAAACCGGACCCCGACAAAAAAATGAAAGGGGTCCGCGATTCATCGGCGAAACATGAAGGCCCCGGAGGATGCGGACCGGCAACATCTTCGGCCCGCGACCCGCCCGGAGGCCGCACCGGAAAGGAGGCGTTTCTCTCTTTCGTCACGGATCCTTGAGGAATTTGTTCGAAGAAGGTTTTCCCCCTGGCACGCCGGATGCAAGGATGCACGGCATACCTGCCCGATCGGATGGGCGGGGGGAAAGGGAGAGTTCCTCCCCATTACGTCAACTTCAGGAGGTTTTACTATGGCAAAGCAGGGAACCGTGTCCGTCGCCCGGGGTCTGTCCCGGTCCTTTCTCCGAACGTCCGTCCTCTCCGCGGCGATTCTCTCCGCCGCTCTTCTTTCCTCCCCGTCCTTCGCCGGCGAGACGATTCCGCCGCCGACCCCCTCCTCCGGCTCCCTGCCCACTGCCTCGAATCCGGCCAACAACTCCACCACGGGCCAGATGATGGCGATGCAGCAGGCGGTGATGGCCAACGGTGCGAGCGGAAATTCCTCCTTCGACGGCAACGTGCCCAAGTCCACCTCGCTCTCGGCGAACTTCGGGTGGATGGATACCTTCGATAATAGTGTCTTTGGTGATGGTTACGGCGGGGGCGTCACGGCGACCCACTGGATCACCTCGAAGATCGCTCTCCAGGCTTCCATCGAAATCGATTCGTTCGGTTTGACTCAGCTCAACAGGACTGCGAACGCGGTCGGTCTGAACGGGAGACAGAATTCTGCCGGGACTCCCGTGATCCCGATCACCCTGGGCGGTCTCTACGACTTCACCGGCGGCAAGAGCTGGGTCAATCCCCAGTTCTTCCTCGACGGTGGTCCAGCGGTAACCCTGAACGGCGGATCCATGCCTCTCTACGCCGATGTCGGGGTCGGGGTGACGACGCCTTTGGCCAAGCTCTCGGACGCCTTGGCCGGAATTGACCTCTTCGCCAACATCCGTATGGCCTACCTCTCCAATATGGGGGGACTGGCCGATACGGCGACGGCAGCTGATCTGACTGCCAACGCCAATACCGGAAAGAGCCTCGTCGGAGCCAGCAACCAGGACATGTTCTACATGCCCATCGAGTTCGGCGCCACCTTCGTGTTCTAGAAGTCTTGTCTCCTGGGGGAGGAGGCGTCTCTCCTCCCTCTTTTTTCCCTTCCGTTCCCTTTCTCCGAATGTCCACCATGGGATCCTACCGCCAGGGGTTCACCATGACCGCCGTCATACTCCCCCTTCGCCCCCGGATGCCAGAATCCTCTCCTGTCGTCCATTCGGACACGCTGATCGGAAACCCAGGGGAGCCATGGGAATGACGCGGGAGGAATTCGTGCGGGATCTCGGACTCGGGCGCCGGAACTTCTCAGGCGAGGAGCTCGGGGGACTCGACCTGTCCGGACTCGATCTGTCGGGGCTCGACTTCGTCGACGCCGATCTATCGGGATGCCGGCTTTCGGGAGCCCGGTTCGTCAAGGCCGGCCTCTCCCGGGCGAATCTTTCCGGGGCCACGATGGTCGAGTGCGACCTCACGGGGGCCAAGCTCTCGCGCGCCGATTTGACCGGATCGGATCTGTCGGGGGCCCACCTCTACGAGGCGAACCTCACCCGCTCGCGGCTGGTCGGCTCGCGGCTGGTCGGGACAAACCTCACCCGGGCGAGGCTCCGGCGCGTCGACCTCACCCGGGCCAACCTGTCGAACGCCGTCATGGTCGACGCCGATCTCACCCGGGCGAATCTCACCTCGGCGGTCGTCTTCGGCGCCTGCTTCACCCGGGCCAATCTCGAGCGGGTGATCCTGGTCGATGTGTGTCTTTTGAAGGCCCGGTTCGGAGGGCTCCGGCCCCCCGAAGCAGGATTCCCCGTCCGTCCTTGAAGGGGTGATTGCGGTTGTTTTTTTCCGCCTCCGGGTCCAGAATCGAAAAAGTCGACAGTCTCCGTCAACCCCAAAAAGGAGGAAATGCATGAAAACGGTCAGCGTGCTTCTGGTGGGTCTGGGACGTGTGGGAAGCCGTTTCTACGACAAGCTTCACGCCGTGGGGCGGGAGCGGGTCCGGATCGTGGGCGTCTGCGAGCGGGATCCCAAGAACCCCCGGATCCCCCAGGTCCAGAAGGACGGCATCCCCGTCCATTCCGACTACCGGGAGGCGGTCCGGAGCCTGGGAAGCGCCATCGACATCATCCTCGACACCACGAACGTCCCCGCGGTCAAGCAGGACCTCCGGGCGCTGCTCCAGGAGACCGCGAACCACCACACTGTGCTGCTTCCCCTCGTGGTCGCCTACCTTATCTGGTACCTCTCCGACCAGACGGAGGAGATGGTCCAGGATCATTCGGACACCGGGTATTAGAGCGGCCGAAGAGCCGGAAGGGACGATTCCGGTCATTGGAGGATTTGGTCTGGAAAATGCAGGGAATGATGCGGCGCTGAACTTTTCCTGAAAGCGGGGTCAGGCTTGGGGTCAGGGAAAAAAATCTTCGAGGCAGGTTCCGGTTCGGAGTTCCTCGATATTTTTGAAAGGCGCATCCAGGGTCAGAAGTGCTGCGCCGCGTTCCGGGACCGCGGCGCAAGTCCTCGATCGTTCGAGGGGACCGGGCGTCCTTTTCTTCGAAGCCCCTCGTGGATCAGGGCATAAAATCCGCTCTCTTCCCTGTTGCCGCGTGGATCTCTAGGGGAGGTGCGTCAAGAAGACGGGCCAGGGCTTCACGGTTCCGGGGTTCCCGCCGGCCCGATAGAAAGCCGGTCCGGAGCTCTCCCGGGACGACGGACGGGACAATGATGTGTGGCGCATGCCGGAAGACCCTGAGGACGGTCGGGTCTTTTCTTTCGAGGGCCCCATCGTCATTGGTATCGATAAGGACCGGGTGCAAGGGCTCCTTCCGGAGATCCGGCTCTATTTCTGGAAAGGGCGCAGCGTTCCGTCCAAATACCTCCTCGTCCTCCCGGCTCCCTGTCCCTGCAGGGTCGCCCTGATCGTGAGGCCCGCCTTCCGCCGTTTTTTTTGAGAAAGATCCCCTCCTTCAGAAGACGAAGCGCAAGGCTGTCGAGGCTGATCCCTTTGCGTTTCGCGCGTGCCTTCAACTCCCTCAGGATATTGTCGTCTAGACCGCGGCGGCGCATCGGGGCCAGAATCTGTCCTCCTTGTTTCCAAGGGGGCCCGGACCAGGAGCGGCCGGACCCGCTCGGCGGGAAGGGCCTGGTCCTCGTGCCGGTCGGCCAGGAGTGACAGGAATCGCGGTCCGTACTGTGTGGGCGCGTTGGCCCCTTCGGGAGCCGGATCCGTCACCGTCTTCCGGCAGACGGGGCAGCAGGCCTCGGCCAAGCGATATTCCGTCCCCTCAAGCCGGGGCTCCGGAAGATCGACGATCGGACGGGGTTCGACGTCCGTTGGCGGGACGCCCGAGAGATCCGCACCGCAGGAGCAGGTCGTGACCTTCCCAGGGCCACCCGGTCGGGATTCGGGACGGCTTACAGCGTATCCCCTTATGTGGCCGGCCGGACCTCCCGGCTTCTTCCTGGACGGAGGCTTGGAGCTGTTCTGGCAATTCCTGTTCAGTCGTTTTTCGAGCTCCTAGATCTTTTCGAGCAGAGTCCGAATCATCTCCTCTTGAAGACGGATCTTTTCGAAGAGAAGAGAGCGCTGCGCAAGAAAGAGGCCGGGGACCTGTTCCGGATCGGTCCTCAGAAGATGAAGAAGGAGCCTCTTGATCAAGAAAGGGAGCGGGAGTGGTCATGCCCCCGGAATGCAGAACTCCGGAGAAAAATGCCAGCGGGTTGGATCCAGGTCGGACCCTGGACCTCCTTGCTCCGACTCTGCCGGGATCCGCCATCAGGGGGTCCTGAGCAGATACCGCCCTCTCTTGGTGTGGTTGATGTCTCGGAAGGACGTTCAAACCCTATCCAGAAGGGCGTTTTATTTCAAGGGCTCAACATTTCTAACTTCCAGCATTTTTCGTAGATGCCTTTCCAGGGGGGGTGACAGAGTGGCTGGGAATTCTTTGGGTAGCACCGAGTTGTGGATTGTCGTCAAATCGGTAACCCCTGCTCTCGGGATTCGCGTCCTTCTGAAATGTGGAGTGCACGCTCGATTGACTCTCATTCTATATCAATATATATTTAAGTATATTTTTTAGGTATACAGTGAAATACTTTGATAGAAGCGGGGGGAGTCGTGGATCCGGTTCAAAACCCATTTTCTCCGGGAGCGGGCGCCCCACCACCAGAATTGGTCGGTCGAGAGAAAATCCTGGAAACGTCCAGGATCAATTTGGCTCGCGTTAAATTGGGAAAGCCAGAAAGAAGTTTGCTTCTTACCGGATTGAGGGGCGTCGGGAAAACAGTACTTCTCAACAAGATTGGATCAATTTCCGCTGAAAATGGATACGCGCAGATCTTTGTAGAAGCAATCGAGTCAAGGCCGTTCATAGAGATTCTCGTGCCGGAAATACGAAGTCTTCTTATTTCCCTTAGCCTGAAAGACGGGGTCAAGGACTCTGTAAAAAAGGCTATGGCGGTCTTTAAAAATTTTGTTGGAGCCCTGAAATTAAAAGTGGGTGAGATCGAGTTCGGCGTGGATATTCCTCCAGCCGGTGGCGCGGATAGCGGGGATATTGAGTTGGACCTTCCAGCTCTTTTTGTTGAAGTTGCGAAGGCTGCAAAAAACAAAGATTCAGCGATTATTCTCCTGATCGACGAAATTCAATACCTGAGCAAAAAAGACTTGAGCGCCCTGATCCTCTCCATGCACAAAGTCCAGCAGCAGCAACTTCCTTTTTATCTGGTGGGAGCCGGGCTACCAAGTCTTCCGGGTCTTGCCGGGGAGGCCAAGTCGTATGCAGAACGACTCTTTCTCTACCCGGAAGTGGGTCCCCTCAGCCAAGCCGAAACGGAAAGGGGTTTGCAGAATCCTGTCCAAGCGCTTGGAGTTTCCTTTACGACAGAGGCTCTCGATAAAATCTTCGAAAAAACCCTCGGATATCCATATTTCGTTCAAGAATGGGGAAGTCTTTCCTGGTTGATCGCGACACAGACCCCTATTACCGGCCAAATCGTCGATAGTGTGAACGCAATCGCCATGCGCATACTAGACGAGAGTTTTTTTCGGGTAAGATTCGACAGACTGACGAACAAAGAAAAAATTTATTTACGGGCTATGGCTCAGCTCGGCTCCCAACCTCAAAGAACAGGCGACATTGCAAGAATCATGGGGCAAACGCTGCAGCAGTTGGGGCCAACTCGTGCAAAAATTCTGAAAAAGGGCATGATTTATGCCCCGTCTCATGGGCTGCAAGCTTTTACCGTTCCTTTGTTTGACGAGTTTATCATACGAGCGGTTCCCAACCTGGACATTGATTTGAAGGCCGAGCCTCTTGCCAAACCCTCGTTTTGATCATCGCAAACAGTCGTTGGAAGTCGGGGACCAAAGGGGGGGCGTACGCTCCACCGGAGCCTCAGTTCCCGCCTTTTTTACGAACCCGGTGTGCCCGAGTTGGTTGCGTTCTCGGTGGGGGGACAAAACGAAGTGCTGACAGGCCCGTTTCCGCTTAACAAATCGGTATTCCGGTGCAAATGATGCGGAATAATCCGTCAGTTTTTCAAGAAGACTCTCGGTCGTTTCCGTTTCCGTGACGAGGCCGGGGACATCGTTGGTCTGGCCGAAGATTGTTCCGGAAAAGATTTATAGGAATAGACGTTGATGCAGGCACAGCAAGGGCCATCCTATGCTTTGCTCAAGGCGACGCCCCTGCAGACGAAGCAATCCAAGTCCCTGGTTGCGCCCAGTCTCCAGGATTCCCCTCGCACATGTACCAATTGAGCCATCACATCGAATGCCCCTCCCTCGGGTCCGCCCCTTTCGGAGAGGAATCTTTGAGGCCCTCTATCCGCCCTT
>DAIBSV010000096.1 GCA_027415455.1 Nitrospirota bacterium
GGAGGGCGGCGTGGTCCCCGCCTCCCTCCCGGGCTCTTGGGGGAGTTTTGGCGAAATATGCCCGGCAGGTTTCATCGGCTTCCCTGGGCGCCGTGACGGAATGAAGACGGGAATTCTGGTAAAATGACAAGGAGCCTTTCGTGATCTTTCCGGACATCGACACGGCGGTCGCCCACCTGAGGCGGGGGCTCACGGTCGTCTTCCCCACGGAGACGGTCTATGGGCTGGGGGCGGACGCCATGAATCCGGAAGGGATCGAACGCGTCTTCGCCCTGAAGGGACGTCCGAGGAACCGTCCCCTGATCGTTCACATCGAGGGGGCGGACCGGCTCGGCTTATGGGCCCGGGAGATCCCCGACGCGGCCCTGAGGCTCGCGGAGAAATTCTGGCCGGGGCCGCTCACCCTCGTCCTTCCCGCCCGCCGGGAGATTCCCGGGGAGGTGACGGGAGGGCGCGACACTGTCGCGGTTCGGGTCCCGGACCACCCCGTCGCGGCCGCTCTTCTTGCGGCCTTCGATGGTGGGCTCGCGGCCCCCTCGGCCAACCGTTTCGGCCGGCTCTCTCCGACCGAGAGCTGGCATGTCCGGGAGGCGTTCGGGGACGAGGCGGGTCCGATCCTCGAAGGGGGTCCTTGTCCCGTCGGCGTGGAATCGACCATCGTCGGCTTTGTCGGGGAACGCCCGACCCTTCTGCGTCCCGGGGCGATTTCCCTGCAAACGGTCGAGGCCTTTCTCGGGGTTCGGATCGGAAGGCCCGACGCGTCGGAGGAGGGGTCGTCCCTCCCCGGTTCGGGGGCGAGCCATTACGCTCCGGCCACCCCGCTCGAGCTTCTTCCTGCCGGGGAGTTCCGGAGCCGTCTGGATTCCCTGGCCTCCCGGGGGGACCGGGTGGCGGTCCTGACCTTCTCCGACCGGCGCGATCTGGGTGGGTCCGGAGGGATCACGCTCTTCCCGATCTCCGCGACCCCTTCGGGGTTTGCACGGGAACTTTACGCCGCCCTGCACTCCCTGGACCGGGGCGGGTTCGGGAAGATCCTGGTCGAGGCCCCGCCGGACGGGGAGGCCTGGGAGGCGGTGAACGATCGCCTGATACGGGCGTGCCACCGACCGGGGGACCGATGACCCCGGAGTCCTTTTCACCCGGAGATTCCTCCATGGCCCCAGGCGGGACCCAACCCTTTCCTCCCGGCTTCGATCTCTCCGCCCTCCCGTCCCCCTCGGGAGACCCGAAGGATTTCCCGATCGGGATCGCCATCTTCGACGCCCGGGGAGAGGCCCTGTTCCTGAGTCCGTCCTACCGCGAAATCCTGGACGGCCTCACTCTTGCGGAGCCGGGACGATCTCCATCCCCTCTCCGGGATCTCATTCTCTCCCTGGTCCTCGCCCCCGATCCTTCCGGAGAGCGTGGCGTCCGTTTTTCGGCCACCGATCCCGGAGGGGGACGGCACATCGTTTTGAGCCGGATCTTCCGTCTCCCGGCCGAAGACGGGACCGCCGGGAGATGCCTGATCCATGTCCAGGACGTGACGGGGCTCGTCTCCCTGGCCCGGGAAACCCTCGAGGTGGGGCGCTACCAGGAGGTTCTGGGCAAGATCGCCCACCTGGCCGTGAGCGGGGCCTCGATGATGGAGGTGGCGGATTTTTCGGCCCGGGAAACGGCCCGGGCCCTGGACGTCGAGTTCTGCAAGATCCTCATTCCCGGTGACTCCGATCCGCTCCTGCATCTTCTGGCGGGGGTGGGATGGCGGGAGGGGCTCGTGGGAACGCATGTCCAGGAAGGAGGGTTCCATTCCCAGGCGGGATTTGCGATCCGGGAGCGCCGCCCGGTCGTCGTGGAGGACCTCCAGTCCGAACGGCGCTTTTCCCCGTCCTCCCTTCTTTCGGAGCACCGGGTCCGTTCGGGGGTGAGCGTTCCGATGATGTTCCACGACCAGGTCCTGGGCGCCATGAGCATCCATACCCGGTCGGTCCGGCGCTTCGGGGAGCGGGAGATCGCCTTTCTCGAGACGGTGGCCAACACCGTCGCGACCATCCTCGAACGGTGGAAGCGGGAAGAGGTCCAGCTCTCCCTCTACAACCGCCTCTTCGCCCAGCTTCAGGACGGGGTGATCCTGACCGACGCCCGGGGGGTGATCCACGAATGGAACCCCGCCATGGAGCGGATATCGGGCTGGAGCCGCCAGGAGGCGATCGGCCGGACGCCGCGGATCCTTTCCTCCGGACGCCAGTCTCCCGAGTTCTACGACCACCTCTGGGGAACGCTCCTTTCGGGGAAGCCCTTCACGGGCCGCTTCATCAACCGGAGAAAGGACCAGAGCGAATTTCTCGTCTGGGAGAACATCAGCCCGGTCATGGATCCCGACCATACGATCCGGTATTTTCTCGCCATCCTGACCGATCTCTCGGAGCGGGAAAAGCTTCTCGAAGCCCTCAGGCACACGGAGCAGATCAAGCTGGTCGGCCAGCTCTCCGGAGGATTGCTCCACGAAATCAGAAATCCCCTGATCGGCATCGGGAGTCTGGCCGACCATATCGCAAAATCCCGGGAGCTTTCCGATCCCGCAAGGCGGCAGGCCGCCCTGATCGCGAACGAAGCCCGCCGGATCGATGCCCTTCTCGAGTCCCACCTCTCCGTCCTTCGGCCGAAGACCTTCGAGTTTGCCCCGCTCGTTCTCGAGGAGCTGGTCCGGGACGCAGAGTCCCTTCTCCAGCAGACCTTCCGGAAAGGGGGCGTCCGCTTCGTCCTGAATCGGGAGGGAGACATTCCTCCGGTCGAGGGGGCCCAGGGGCCCCTCCAGCAGGTCTTTCTCAATCTGATGATGAACGGCCTCGACGCCATGGCCGGCGGCGGCGTCCTGACCGCAACGATCGCCGTCTCCTCCCTCAAGGGGAAAGACGGTGTGGCCGTTGTCATCGAGGATACGGGCAAGGGGATTCCGGAGGCGCTTTTGAAGCGCCTCCACGAACCGTTCTTCACACACGGCAAGGCCAAGGGGGTCGGTCTGGGGCTCCCCATCACGCGGGACATCGTCGAACGGCACGAGGGGCATCTCACGATCGAGAGTCCCCCGGGCCAGGGGGTTAGGGCGACGGTCTGGCTGCCGCAAAAACAGGAAGGGAGACAGGGGTGAACGTTCTGCTCGTCGAAGACGAATCGTCGATCCGGGAGGCCTTCGCCCTCCGTCTATCCGAGGGGGGGTATGTGGTCCAGACGGCCGGGAGCGGGGAGGAGGGTCTGAGTCTCCTCCGGACCTCTCCCCCCGACATCCTGATATTGGACATGGTGATGCCCGGTCTTTCGGGCCTCGACCTCCTGAAGGAGGTCCGGGCCGCCGACCTCGAGATCCCCGTCATCCTTCTCACGGCCAGGGGGACTGTCAAGGACGCGGTGGAGGCCATGCGTCTCGGGGCCTTCGACTTCGTGACGAAGAACATCGACATGGACGAACTCTTCCTCGCCCTTTCCAACGCCTCCCGCTTCCTCTCCCTCGCCCGGGAGGCCCGCTACTGGACCGGCCGGGAGTCGGGGCGTTTCGCCCTCGAGCGGATGATCGCGCAGAGCCCGGCGGGGGCGGAACTTCGCCGGCAGGTGGTCGACCTTGTCGAAAACGACCGGGTGACGGTCCTTCTGCAGGGCGAGACGGGGACCGGGAAGGAATATGTGGCCAAGGTTCTCCACTACAACGGACCCTCGGGAGACCGGCCCTTCATCGAGGTCGACTGTCCGGCCATCCCCTCGGAACTCTTCGAGAGCGAGCTTTTCGGTTACGAGAAGGGGTCCTTCACGGGAGCCGCCGGCCGCCGGATCGGCCTGGTCGAGCTGGCGGAAGGGGGAACCGTTCTGTTGGACGAGATCGGGGATCTTCCCCTGCCTCTCCAGGCCAAACTTCTCCGGGTGATCGAGGAGCGGACCATCCGCCGGGTGGGAGGCGGCGCCCCCTTTCCCGTGAACGTGCGGTTCATGGCGGCCACCCACCGGGACTTGCGGGTGGCGGTCCGGGAAGGCCGCTTCCGGGAGGATCTCTATTACCGGCTCAATGTCGTGACCCTTTCGATTCCGCCTCTCCGGGAGCGGCGCGAGGACATCGTCCCCATCGCGGAACGCTTCCTCCACCAGTCCTCCCAGACCTTCCGGAAAAAGATCCAGAGGATTTCCCCCGCCGCCCAGAAGCTCTTGCGCGACTATTCCTTTCCGGGAAATATCCGGGAGCTCTCCAACATCATCGAGCGGGCGGTCCTGTTCTGCTCGGGACCGCAGCTCGAGGTCGCCCACTTTTCCTCGGAGCTGATCCGCGGGGGAGTGGCCCTTCTGGCGTCCGCCCCTTCGGAGGGGTCCCCGGATCCCTCCAGCCTTTCCCTTTCCTTCCGGATGGGGGAGGACACGCTGGAGGGGTTCGAACAGAGGCTGATCCGCGAGGTTCTGTCCCGGGCCGGAGGAAACAAGACGCGCGCGGCGGATTTCCTGGGGATCAGCCGGTGGGCGCTCGACCGCAGGCTCAAGGGAGGTCTGGAGGAAGGGGAGTCGAACGACCCGCCCGGACGGGAAAAAAAGACGGGATCCGGGGGGCTCTGATAGAGAACGACGGAGTGAGGCCCTCCCCCTGTCCCCTCTGTGTCCGATTCTCCGACCCGGAGAGCCCCCTGGTGATTCTCCGGAGCCCCCTGTCCGTCCTCTCCCACATGCCGGGGATCGATCTGCCGGGCTATCTCCTTCTTGCGCCCGCGCGCCACGTGGAGGACGCGGGGGGACTCGACCGGGAGGAGCAGGGGGAGATGGCGCTCCTCCAGAGCCGGGCCGTCCGGGAAATCCTGACGCTCCCGGAGGTCCGGAAGGTCTATGTTCTGAGCTTCGGGGAAGCGGTTCCCCATCTCCACTACCATCTGTTTCCCCGGACCGAGGCCATGGGCCGGGATCCGGAGCTTTTGGCCCACGGGGCTCCCGACGGACCGAAAATCTTCGAGCGCTACCGGGAGCGTCTCGCCGTCCCCGGTCTCCCGGACCGGGTCCACGCCCTCGTCCTCCGGCTCAGGACCGTTTTCGGAGAGAAACCCCTCCTCCCCTGACACCGGGTCGGGGAGACGGCAGCGCAGAGGAGTCGGAGGAGCGGGGAGAAAGCGTTCCGGATCATGAGGCGGAGAGAGCGCAAAAAAAAGGAGGGGATCGCTCCCCTCCTCCGAAGATTCGAGACGGTGAAACGCGTTTCAGTAGGCCTTGCTGAAGCCGGCTTCGTCGCCGTAGTTCCAGAGCTTCTGGGCCGCCGACCACTTCCACTTCTTCGAAAGCTGGGTCAGGAAGCTGTCCACGTCGGCATCGGTCACCGCCTTGGTGGCCATGAAGCGGCAGCGGTACCAGTTGACCAGCATGAGATCCTCGCTCACGTATCCCGGCCAGACCTTGGTGCCCCGGTTCGAGACGAACTCGATCTTGAAGGCCCCGTAGTCGTCGAAGGCGGGAATGCCGTTCTCGGTGATGATGTAGACATCCACCCCCACGAGGGTGATGGGTTTGGCGGGCCGCTTCGCCCGGCCGGTCGTCGCTTTCGTCAGCATTGATCAGCTCCTTGTGATTGGGTGTCGGACTTAGTTCATGGCCTTGATGATGGCGTCGGCGTATTCGTCGGTCGAGGCGGTGCCTCCGGCGTCGTAGGTCAGGGTCTTCCCTTCCGCCAGAACCTTGTTCATCCCATTCTCGATCTTGTCAGCCGCGGCATTCTCCCCAATCCAGCGAAGCATCATCACGCCGGACAGAAGCACGGCCGATGGGTTGACCTTCTTCATGCCGGCGTATTTCGGAGCCGATCCGTGGACCGCCTCGAAGATGGCGCAGTTGTCGCCGATGTTGGCTCCCGGTGCGAATCCGAGACCGCCCACCAGTCCGGCGCAGAGGTCGGAGAGGATGTCCCCGTAGAGATTCGGGAGGACCAGGCAGTCGAACTGTCCGGGATTTCTCACGAGCTGCATGGAGCAGTTGTCGACGATGATGTCCCCGTATTCGATCTCGGGGTACTTCTTGGCCGCCTCACGGAAGGCCTCGAGGAAGAGACCGTCGGTCATCTTCATGATGTTGGCCTTGTGGACGCACTGGATCTTCTTGCGGCCGTTGGCCTTGGCCCACTTGAAGGCGAAGTCGGCGATCCGGTAGGAACCGGGCCAGGTGATCACCTTGAGGCACTGGGCGACTTCGTCCGAGACCATGTGCTCGATGGCGGCGTAGGAGTCCTCGGTGTTTTCCCGGAAGGTGAGGATGTCGATCTTGTCCCAGGGGCGCTTGAGCACGGGGATCAGCTTGGCCGGGCGGACGTTCGCGTAGAGGTCGAACATTTTGCGGAGCGTCACGTTGGCGCTCTTGTGGCCGGTGCCGATCGGTGTGGTCGTGGGTCCCTTGATGGCGAGCTTGTTCTTCGCGATCGATTTGATCGTCTTTTCGGGGAGAAGAGTCCCGTACTTGTCGAGGCAGTCGAGGCCGATCTCCTCGTACTCCCAGACGATCTCCACGCCGGTGTGGTCGATGATCCTCCGGACCGCTTCGCAGATCTCCGGTCCCGTTCCCTCTCCGGGAAGCATCGTGATGACATGTTTGCCCATCGTTTGAAACCTCCATTCGTCGTTTCGTTCCGGGTATGGCCCCAATCCTTTCCTCATTGAAAGGAGGGCGTCGGATTCTCCAAGCAATTTGAATGCCTGATTTTATAGATTTGTAACTCATTGTTTTCATGGACTAAAGTTAAATTGATGCAGGACCTTTTCCCCGTTGTGTGCGAAAACTGACCACAGTATCCGCACGGCCTTCATGAAAACGTGCGGAATGTGACAGGGCTCGCAAAAATCGCGCTTCGACTTCCTGTCCTCGGGAGGCTTCCGAAGTCGCAAACGGGGTGTGATATAATGAAAGAAAATCCTCCTGGATCCCAACTCCGGGACCCCATCGAAAGGATCTCTCCATTTCCGGA
>DAIBSV010000097.1 GCA_027415455.1 Nitrospirota bacterium
ATTCGAATTTTCGACTTGCGATTTTTGATTTCTTTGGCTATCCTCTAGGAATCGGCGACTCACCTGTTCGCCGTCCGAACTATTACATTATCCCGACTGGAGGTTCCAGAATGGCTCCCATTCAAACCGTTGGTAACTGGACTGCGCTGGAGTGGGCTATCCCGATCGCTCTCGGATTGATGATTGTCGCGGGATGGTTCATGGCCATCTCTTCCATCTACTCCAATCCCGACAAGTAGGTTTCGTGCTGGCCTTTTTCTAGGATTTATGATGCGGGTCATTGCGGAAATCAGGAAAATGTGGACCGATGCCCGGCCGATATTTTTCATATTGGCCGGAGTCATCGGTCTTTTTCTTCTTCTCTTCGGTTCCATGATGTGGGGATTGCTGGGCAAGGATTCCTTCAGCCAATATTCCCATCCGTCCTACCCTCCGTCCGCCAGTCCTTCCCGATAAGGGTTCGCTCCCCCCTTATGGAGTCTCGAGAGTCCCCCCGAGGCAGGTCCCTGTCCGGCATTTCAACAACGATGGTTGAATTTTAAGGGGTGTCCCGGTTATTCTGTAAAGATGCGCGCCCTTGGTTTTTAGGGCTGCCAGGCGGGTTTTGAGGTGGATCTACAGTCTTTTGGGTCTTCGGGATCTTCGGGATTGAAAAAGCCGGATTTCGGGAAAGGATAGTTTCATGGCAGGGAACGGGGAAGGACTGAGCGCGGTCGAGAAGAAAACTCTGGCCGGACTCAGCATGATTTTCGCAATTCGGATGTTCGGGCTCTTCATTGTGCTTCCGGTCATCAGCCTCTATGCACGGACTCTTCCCGGAGCCGATCCGCTGTGGCTCGGTCTGGCGCTTGGTGGATACGGCCTTTCCCAGGCGGTTTTCCAGATTCCCTTCGGGATGCTGTCCGACCGCTTCGGACGAAAACCCCTGATCGTGATCGGCCTTCTGATCTTTGCCGGAGGCTCGATCTTTGCGGCGACAGCTCAATCGGTTCTGGGACTTTTTGTCGGACGTCTCCTTCAGGGGTCGGGAGCCGTGGCCTCCGTCGTGATCGCCCTCATGGCCGATCTCACTCGCGAGGAGTACCGGACGCGGGCCATGGCGGGGATCGGAATCTCGATCGGCCTTTCCTTCGCCGTCGGGATGGTTGTGGGGCCGATCGTGGGCGCCCATTATGGAGTCTCCTCCCTCTTCTGGCTGACGGCCGTCCTCGCCCTCCTGGGAATCGCGATCCTTCTTCTGATCGTTCCCAATCCGGTGGGGGCTGTCCACAAGAACGAAATGGAGCTGTCATTCTCCCAGCTCGGTTACGTTCTCCGGAATCCGGCCCTTCTCCGCATCGATATCTCCGTTTTCACCCTTCATCTCTTTTTAACCGGTGTGTTCGTGAGCTTTCCGGTTCTTCTCCACAAGTACATGTCGGCCCAGAGCATGTGGAAAGTCTATCTGCCCGTGATCCTGGGAGGCATGTTTCTCATGGTTCCGGGGATGATCGTGGCCGAAAAGCGAAAAAAGCTCAAAGTGGCCTACCTGATCGCCATTGCCTTCATCGTCCTGAGCTTCGTGATCTTTCTTCTGGGATACAGAAGCGAGTTCGGTCTGATCGCCGGCCTGTCCGTCTTCTTTGTGGGCTTCAACCTTCTCGAACCGCTCATGCCCTCCATCATGACCCGGTTCGTCCGGACACGGACCCGGGGAACCTCGTCGGGAGTCTTCAACATGAGCCAGTTCATGGGAGCCTTTTTGGGCGGTGCTTTGGGCGGGGCGTTGGTTACAGTGTCGAACGAGGCCTTTTTCATCGGGATGCTGGTGATCGCCATCCTGTGGTTTTTCGTCGCGATGGGGCTGACCGATCCCAATCTCCTCGAAACCTTCGAACGTCCTGTGGAGAGGGAGATCTCCGATCCCCAGCCCCTCGTCCGACAGCTGGGGGACATGGCCGGGGTTGTGGATTGTCGCTACCGGGAGTCTGAAAAGGTTCTCTGGGTGAAATATCTCCGGGACAGGATCACGCCGGAGGATCTCGAAAGAAAGCTGGCAGGACTGCTCGAAGCCTGAGACATCCGGAAAGGTCCCTGTGACGCCCATCCAGAGATTTCGCCTCTCCCTTCTCCTTATTTTTCTTCTGACCGGAGGAGGGACGCTCGGTTACAGGGAAATCGAGGGATGGGGCTGGGTGGATTCCCTTTTCATGACGGTGATCACCCTGTCCACCGTCGGTTATCAGACGGTGCATCCTCTTGACAGGGCCGGACTTTTTTTCACGATGGCGCTGATCATCGTGGGGGTCGGTGCCTTGGGGTATGCCATCGCCACCCTGTCCGAAATGATCCTCGAAGGGCATCTGCAGCATTTCTGGGGAGGCCGCAAGATGGAGAGGATGATCGACAAGCTTGAAAATCATGTGGTGGTTTGCGGGTTTGGGCGGATCGGCACACTGACTGCGGCTTCCCTGGCTGAGAGAGGGATCCCGTTCGTGGTGGTGGAGGAGAATCCCGATCTGGTCAAGGAGGCCGTGGCCAGGAAGTATCTGGCCGTCATGGGAAACGCCACGGAGGAAGGGGTTCTCGGCAAGGCGGGGATCGATCGGGCCCAGGCGTTGCTGGTGACCTTGTCGACACGGGTTGCGGATGCGGCCTATATCGTGATGAGCAGCCGGATCGACCATCCTGGGCTCACAGTCATTGCCATGGCCAATGATTCTCGGACGGAGGCCAAGCTCCTCAAGGCAGGGGCCAACAAGGTCGTCTCCCCCTTCATTCTCGGGAGCAGCCGGATGGTCATGGCCTTGACCCAGCCGACCCTTCTCGATGTGATGGATATCGTGACGACCCGTGACGGGATGGGGCTGACCTTCGAGGAGCTTGTGATTCCCGAAATGTCACCTTTCTGCGACCTTTCTATCGCCGAGATAGGCAAGAAATTCGGTTTTCGCTCCCACATCATCGCCATTCGTCCGGTCGGGGGAAAAAACTTCGTCCTTCCGACGGCACAGAGCGTCCTGAGGGCGCTCGACCAGATTGTCCTGATTGGCTCCCGGGACGAATTCGACCGGATCAGGGAGGAGATGGCGGGAAACCGTGAACCGAGGGTTCTGTCGTGATCCGACAAAGGGGAGGGAATCTGTGAGGCTTGAAGAGGGATCCCATCCGTCGACGGTTTCCAACGCCGAGTGGGCGGTCCGTGGAAACCGGGTTCTTGTGGGGAATGTTCGCAGGGAGGACCTGGTTTTCCGGAAAGGAAGAGGGTCCTGGCTCTACGATGTGGAAGGAAATCCCTATCTCGATTTTCTGGGAGGGGTGGCGATCCACGTCCTCGGACACTGTCATCCCCGGGTGACGGTTGCCGTCCAGAAACAGGCCCAGCGCCTGCTCCACACCTCCAATCTCTATTACCACGAACCCCAGATCCTCCTGGCGGAGTTTCTTGTCAGGGAAACCTTTGCCGACAGGGTCTTTTTCGCCAATTCGGGGACGGAGGTCGTCGAGGCGGCCATCAAGCTCGCAAGGCGGTATGGGGACCGGACCGGACGCTATGGCCTTCTGGGGCTCGAAGGGAGTTTCCATGGCCGGACTCTGGGCGCCTTGACCCTGACGGGCCAGAAAAAAATCAGGGAGGGAATCGGTCCCCTCCCTGGCGGCTTCGATTGGGCCCCCTTCAACGACATTGAGGGAGTCGTCCGCAAGGTGACCCCCGAGACGGTGGCCATCTTCGTGGAGCCTGTGCAGGGGGAGGGGGGAGTCGTTCCCGCCGATCCGGGATTCTTGAGGGAGCTGAGACGTTTCACGAGAGAGCGGGACATTCTTCTCGTTTTCGACGAGATCCAGACCGGAATCGGCAGGACGGGGACTCTTTTCGCCTACGAATCCTTTGATGTGGTGCCGGACATTCTTCTTTCTGCAAAGGCCCTGGGGGGAGGTCTTCCCCTTGGAGCCCTTCTGACGACCTCACAGCTGGCCGAATATCTTCCCCCCGGCTCCCATGGCTCGACATTCGGTGGAAACCCTTTGGCCTGCGCTGCGGGTCTGGCCGTTCTCGAGGCCCTCTTCGAGGAAGGGTATCTCCCGGAAGGGGGACAGCGGATCGCCGATACACTCTGGGAGGAGCTGTCCTCGCTCAGGGAGCTCTATCCCGAATGGATCCGCGAGATAAGGGGGAAAGGAATGATAATCGGTCTCGTTCTTCCCGGAAGGGCGGTTGAGGTCAAGGATCGCTTCCTCAGGGAAAAGGTTCTCGTCAACGCCACGGGGCCCGAAGTGATCCGCCTCCTCCCTCCCGTCAACCTCTCCCTCGAGGAGATCGCCACCTTCATCAAGTCTGCGGACCGTGTCTTTGCGTCCATGGGAAATCCCGGAGGATCCTGATTTTGAAAAAAAGCCCTCACCGTTCCTTCCTGACCCTCATCGAGAAAACTCCCCGAGAACTTCGCTCCATCATGGATCTGGCCGGACGTATCGAGTCCGATCCGGAGGCCTTCCGGACGCCGCTTGCATGGAAGACCGTCGGACTGCTCTTTGAAAAGAGCTCGACCCGGACCCGGCTTTCTTTCGAGGCCGGGATCCGCCAGCTCGGCGGGGGAAGCCTCTTTCTTGGAGGCGACATCCAGCTGGCCCGGGGGGAAACGATCGAGGATACGGCCCGGGTCATGAGCGCCTATCTCGACATGCTGGTCATCCGCACCTTCGGCCACGAACGGATCGAGGCCTTTTCCCAAGCCGCCGCAATACCGGTGGTCAATGGCCTGACCGATGGCCACCATCCCTGTCAGGCCCTTTCCGACTTCTATTACATGGAGAAGGTCTTCGGAACTCTTTCGGGACTTCGGATGACCTATGTGGGAGACGGAAACAACATGGCCCGTTCTCTGGCTGAAGGGGCCGCCCTTCTGGGAGTCAAACTGATCCTTGCCTCGCCGCAGGATTACCAGCTTCCGGAATCCGAGGTGGCGGCCCTCAACCGGATCGCCCACGAGACGGGAGGCAGCGTCCGGACGCTGTCGGATCCCAGGGAGGCGGCCCGGGGCGCGCAGGTTCTCTATACCGACGTCTGGACAAGCATGGGACAGGAGGCGGAATCCGCCATACGGGAAAAGGCATTCCGTGGGTACTGCATCGACCGGAGCCTGCTTGCGCTGGCCGATCCGGAGGCCATCGTCATGCACTGTCTGCCGGCCTACCGCGGAAAGGAAATTACGGCGGAGGTCATCGATGGACCCCGCTCGCGGGTCTTCGAGCAGGCGGCCGCCCGGCTTCCGCTGCAGAAGGCAATCATGATGTTTTGCTTGGGAAGGGAGCTGTAGGAGATGGAACAGAAAAAGAAAGACGGATCCGACCGCCCGTCCCGGGTGGTCTTGGCCTATTCGGGCGGGCTCGACACCTCGGTGGCGATCGTCTGGCTCAAGGAGACCTATGGGTGCGAGGTCATCTGCTACTGCGCCGATCTGGGTCAGGGGGAGGACCTCGAAGCCGTAGCGGAAAAGGCCCGGAAGAGCGGGGCTTCCGACGTGGTCGTGGTCGACCTTCGGGAGATCTTCGTCCGGGACTATCTTTTTCCGATGATCCAGGCGGGGGCGGTTTACGAGGACGGCTATCTGCTGGGAACATCGATCGCCCGCCCCCTGATCGCCAAGGTCCAGATGGAGATCGCACGGGAAAGGGGCGCGGATGCGGTCGCCCACGGGGCGACCGGAAAAGGAAACGACCAGGTCAGATTCGAGCTCGCCTACTACTATTTCAACCCCCGGATCCGGATCCTGGCCCCCTGGAGGCTCTGGAGCTTCACAAGCCGCTCCGAGCTCATCAACTATTCGAAAAAACACCATATTCCCGTGACGGCCACCCTTGAGAAGCCCTACAGCGTTGACCGGAACCTCTTTCACACGAGTTACGAGGGGGGGATCCTCGAGGATCCCTGGTCGGCACCGCCGGAAGAGATCTTCCAGCTGACCCGGAATCCCCTGACCGCCCCCGATGAACCTGAAGAGGTGACGGTCTCGTTTGAAAAAGGACTCCCGATCGCGATCAACGGGGCGCTCCTCTCTCCCCTCGACCTCATGGAGAAGGCGAACAGCCTCGGAGCCCTCCATGGAATCGGACGGATCGACCTCGTGGAGAGCCGCTTCGTGGGAATGAAGTCTCGCGGAGTTTACGAAACTCCCGGGGGCACTCTTCTTCATGCCGCCCACAGGGCCCTCGAGACGCTGACGCTGGACCGCGAGCTCCTCTCCATGAAGGCCCAGTTCATGCCGCAATATGCCCGCATGATCTACAACGGCTTCTGGTTTTCGCCGGAACGGCTGGCCCTGGCCGACCTCATCGCCTCCACCCAGCACCGGGTGACGGGGGATGTCCGGCTCCTGCTCTACAAGGGGGGGATCCGTGTCCTGGGACGGCGCTCTCCTTATTCCCTGTATCGAAAGGACCTGGCGACCTTCGAGACGGACAGCGTCTATCGGCAGGCCGATGCGGACGGCTTTATCCGGATCCAGGCCCTCCGTCTCAAGCTTTTTTCCGACCAGGAAGGAACCTCCCTGTGACCGGAGAAGAGACGGGCGGACCATCCGGGAAACCCTGGGGCGGTCGCTTCTCGGAGCCGACCGACCGGGATGTGGAGGCCTTCACGGAGTCCATCTCCTTCGACAAAAGGCTCTGGAGGGAAGACATCGAAGGCTCCCGGGCCCATGCCCGCATGCTCCGCCGGATCGGGCTCCTGTCCGAGGAGGAGCTCGGTCAGATTCTGACGGGGCTCGACAAGGTGGCGGAAGAGTTTTCCGGGGGAACATTTCCGGTCCGGATCGAGTGGGAGGACGTCCACATGCATGTG
>DAIBSV010000098.1 GCA_027415455.1 Nitrospirota bacterium
GTTCCCTTCAGGATAAAGTAGATAAAGCTTGTGATCCTTGTCCTTTTCGAGCTGGCCCCCGACGATGGTGAAAAGATTGAAATCGAGGCCGCTTTCCCGGAGGGCCGCCTTGTCTTCTGCGGCGACCCTTCTGACCTGGGTCGCGAAAAGGTTGACGACCTGGTAGAGCTTGTCGTACCCGATCGTGCTCTCTTCCAGGACCTCCTCGAAATAGGTCATGGCCTTGTCCCGAACCGAACGGAGTCCCGATGTCATGAGGAAGAGGGGCCTCCCCCCGACATCGTGGAGGGTCACCTTTCGGGCGGTGGTATGCTCGAGTCCGGAGGTGATCCGGGTGTCGGCGATACCGACCAGCCCTTCCCGGATCTTGATGGAGACACAAAATGTCATCGGGGTCCTTCCGGCTACTGGTTCAGTGTTTTGGGTGAGGAGGATCCGCCCTCCGGAATGCGCGGAATGGCGAAGAATGTCTCGTGGATGGCGTCGTCGATGCGGTTCATCTGAATCTGGAGAGAGTCGATGAATTCATGGAGCCCTCCTTTTATTATCTCTTCGATATCCGAATAATTCAAACGGGCGGATAGCTGCCCGAGCCTCTGTTCCGCGACATTTCCGTACTGGTGGGGAGGGGTTCCCGTGATCGATCGGAGCGATTCCTGGGCCTTTGAGATGCAAAAGGCGATTGCCCTTGGGAAAAATCGGTCGAGTATCAGGAAGTTGGCGACTTTTTCGGGGGTGATGCGGCGGTGTCGCTTCCGGTACATCTCGAATGAGCTGGCGGACCGGAGGAGGGCCGCCCACTGGACCCCGTCGATCGCGCTTCCCACCCATTCGGGGGACGGAAGGAGAAAAAAGTACTTCACATCCAGGATGCGGGAGGTCTTGTCGGCGCGCTCGAGCATCTTTCCAAGCCTGAGAAAATGCCAGGGCTCCCCCCGGGTGAGGGTGGCTCCTGTGATCCCGTCGAAAAGATGGCTCTCCATCTTCACTGCGGTAAAGAAGGCGTGCGGATTTTTGAGAAGAACGTCGCTATCCTGGGCATCCAGGACGAGGTGGTAGAACCTGTTGGCCTGTTCCCACATTTCAGAAGAGATGATGTCCCTTATGGACCGGGCATTTTCCCGAGCCGACCAGGCACAGGAGAGGATGGAGTTCGGATTGTTCCGGTCGAGAGTGAGGAAGCGGATGACGGAGTCTTTTGTCGCTTCTTCGTATCCAGCCTCGAAAAGCGAAAGATCTCCGCTCGTCGTGATCAGGGGCCGCCACTGGGTCCCTTCCAGAACTTCGCTGTCGAGCATGAGATTCAGGTTGACATCGATGAATCGGGCGACATTTTCAGCACGTTCGAGCCCTCGGCTCATCCAGTAGACGGAATCGGCGACCCGGCTTAGCATGGCGTTCCTTTCGGAGGGAGTGTCAGTCCTTCAGAACCCAGGTATCCTTGCTCCCCCCGCCCTGGGAGGAGTTGACGATCAGGGAGTCTTTTTTCAGGGCCACCCGGGTGAGGCCTCCGGGCGTGACATAGAGTCCCTTTCCATAGAGGATGTACGGGCGAAGATCGACGTGGCGTCCTTCCAAATGGTCATCGACGAGGACCGGGGCCCGCGAAAGGGACAGTGTCTCCTGGGCGATGTAATTCCTGGGATTTGCCTGGATGCGCTCCCGGAAGTTCTCTCTTTCGGTCCGTGATGCGGTCGGTCCGATCAGCATGCCGTATCCCCCGGAGTCGTTGGTGGTTTTGATCACCATATTCTGAAGATTGTCGAGAACATGGCTCCGGTCCGCCGGATCGGAGCAGACCCAGGTCGGGACATTCCTGAGAATCGGGGCCTCTTTCAGATAATAATCGATGATCTTCGGGATAAAGGCATAGACGGCCTTGTCGTCGGCGACCCCTGTGCCCGGAGCGTTTGCGATGGCCACCTTGCCGGACCGGTAGACATTCATGATTCCGGGGACTCCGAGGAGGGAGTCGGCCCGGAAGACCAACGGATCAAGGAAGTCATCGTCAATCCGCCGGTAAACGACATCGACCCGGCGGGGTCCCTGGGTGGTCCTCATGAAGAGCAGGCCGTCCGAGACATGGAGGTCGGCCGGTTCCACGAGTTCGATGCCCATCTGCTGGGCCAGAAAGGAGTGTTCGAAGTAGGCCGAATTGTAGGTCCCCGGCGTCAGGAGGACGACCGTGGGGGAGTCGTTCGTGGGGCTGAGCGATTCCAGGGCTTCCAGGAGGCGCAGGGGGTAGTCGTCGACGGACCGGATCCTGGAGGTGCCGAAGGAGGCGGAGAAGGTCCGTTTGAGGACATGTCGGTTTTCGAGAACATAGGAGACCCCTGACGGGCATCTGAGATTGTCTTCCAGAACGAAGAATTCTCCGCTCCTGTCCCGGACAAGGTCTGACCCGGTGATATGGCACCAGATTCCCCCGGGAACGCGGATCCCGCGGCATTCGGGACGGTAGGCCGGCGAGGACAGGATCACCTCTTCCGGAATGACCTTGTCCCGGAGAATCGTTTGACCGGAGTAGAGGTCTTCGAGAAAGAGGTTGAGCGCCAGGACACGCTGTTTCAGGCCTTCTTCGACTGTTTTCCATTCCCCGGCCCCGATCACCCGGGGAATGATGTCGAAGGGCATGATTTTCTCAAGTCCCCTGTCATCGTTGTAGACGGTAAAGGTGACACCCATCCGGTAAAGGGCCATTTCCGCGGCCTTCTGAAGCCTTCCCAGCTCTCCTTCGGGAAGAGAGTCCAGCAGTTCGAAGAGAACCTTTGATGAAGATCGGGGAAGACCGGGGGCCGCGACGAGTTCATCGTAAAAGTGACCGGGGTCGTAGTTTTTCAGGAGAGAGTTCATGGACGGGCTCCTTGACCGGTGCGTGGAAATGACGGATTCTTTCGCTGACTCATAATGCAAACCCGATGCCAATCTTTTTTCCATTCAGGGGGGGCTCATCCGTTTGTGCCAGTCCTCGGGAAAGAAGAGGAATGGACAAATATGTCGGCAATATCACATAAAGAGACTGTCTTCTCACAGGCTTCCGCCTTTGATGCGAGGTTAGGGAGCCTGCCCGGAGGCGACAATCCCTGAAAGGAGTCCCATGACATTTCCTGTGGTTTCACCCGCCGTTCCGGAAGATCTTCCTCAACTGGCAGGGCTTCTGGCGGATCTTTTTTCGAGGGAGAGGGATTTCAGGATCGACACCGAGCGCCAGCTGAGAGGGCTTCGGATGATTTTGGACGCTCCTGAGGCGGGGACTGTCCTCGTGGTGAGGGATCTCTCCGGAAATGTAGACGGAATGGTGAGCATTCAGCTTCTGGTGTCGACCGCGGCGGGGGGGATTTCGGGGCAGATCGAAGATCTGGTGGTACGGGCCGGGGCGCGTTCCCGGGGGCTGGGCTCCCGGCTTCTGGAGGGGGCCCTTTCGTGGGGTCGGGTCCGGGGAGCTGTCCGCTTCCACCTGGCGCTTTTGGAGGACAATGACTTCGCCCGTTCCTTCTACCTTCACAGGGGATTCAGTGAATCCCGCATGAGGCTCCTCTACCGGTACGAGGGGGCGGGGGATTCCGACTGAAGGTCGGGACGAGAGTGGATCCGGGTCAGATGTTCTTTCCGGAGACGATCTCCTAAGGGGAGAGAAATCATCCGGGGTCCTCTCGACCTATTGGAAAATTCCTCTCCTGATCCATAATAGTGACGAACCAGGAAATGTATGAGGCGACAGGGTCGGATCGGAAAATGTTGTCCGGAGGAGAGATGGGCACTGATTGGGGAATGAGAAGCCGGAAGACAGGCGGGGCTTTTGTCCTGCTGGTTCTTTTCCTGGCGGGCTGTCAGGCGCCGTCAGCGCTCCTCTGGCTCCTGGCCTACACCCCCTCCGGGGCCGAGCCGTCCGCCATCGCGTGTCCGTCGCCCCAGAGCTGCATTGCGGTCGGACAGTCTGGGCTCTTCCTGGTCTCCCAGAACGGGGGGCAACTGTGGGTCCCGGCCAACAGCGGCCTCGGGGCCGCTCTCGCGAATTTCAACCTGACCTCGATCGCCTGTCTGTCGGGGAGCCAGTGCACCATCGTCGGAAACCAGGGCCTGATCCTTCAAAGCATCAACGGAGGGCAGAGCTTTTCCATTACCAATGTGACCACCAACGGAAATCTGACGTTCAACGAGGTGGTCTGCCAGAGTTCGGGCACTCCCGCCTGTGCCATCGTGGGGGACAACAATACCCTTTTGCTTCAGAACAGCTCCGGGGCGTCCTGGACAGCGGACCTCAATGTTCTTTCGGCGGCCATAGGACCGGCCAACTTCAACCAGGTCTTTCTCCTCGGCTCCTCGATCTGGATTTCGGCCTCGAACACCTCGGGGACCGGGATGAATGCCCTCCTCTATTCGGGGGACGGAGGCCAGACCTGGACCCTGATCGTCGTTCCCCAGGTCCTGGCTCCCCAGGGGGTGAGCGGGGTGGGCTGTCTCTCGGTCTCCACCTGTTATGTGGACGGGACGGGGGCCCTTCTCGAGACGACGGACGGGGGAGCAACCTGGTCCTCGGCCCTTATCCTGGGAGAGGGCGGGGCTCAGATGCCACCCTCCCTGACGGGGATCTACATCGGTCCCGGAAGCACCATTTTCGCCTATGGTGAGAATGGGGCCCTCTACCAGGTGACTTCCCTGGCCGGGGGATCGGTTTCGGGGGAGGCGGCCGTTCCGCAGATCCTTCCTCCGACCTCCGCCCAGCTCTCCTTCACCGGCATGGTCTGCCCCCAGGCGCTTTCCTGCTATGTGGCGGGAAATTCGCTTGCCATTTCAGGGGGGATCTTCTACGCTAGTCCCAATGGCTCCCCGGGAAACGGCTCAACGGGGGCTCTCTGAATGTCAATATAAGGAGGTGTTTATGGAGTTAAGAATGAAGCGGCTGGGGCTTGGAATGGCCCTCTTGGCTTTGACGACGGTCCTGTCCGGATGCTACGGCCAGTTCGCCCTGGTGCACACCCTCTACAAGGCGAATGGAAGCGTACAGAACAAGTGGGCGCGATCGGGTCTGACGGCGCTCATGGTCATTCTTCCAGTCTACGGACTCGCCGGGCTGGGAGATGTGATCATCTTCAACCCCATCGAGTTCTGGAGCCATGTGAACCCCATCACCAACAAGCCCTCCGTGGCCTCCTCCCGGACCCAGGGCCCCGGAGCCGATCCTTCGAAGGATCCCGACGGGTGGCTCTCCCGTTCGGACAAGGCCGGATCCCGCATCCTTCTCGCCTGGCACTATGATGCCGTTGCCAAGAAGCTCTCGGCCATCCGGATCGCCTCCGAAAAGGACGGCCGTCCCTCCGTGACGCTCTACCAATCGGCCATGCCGCTTGACGGGCATCTGGGGGCTACGCCCCGGGTCAAGGCCGTGACCTTTGACCACGGTCACCCTGTGACGACCATGACCGGAGGGGACATTTTCTCGGGACCGGTTCGCCTGTAACGGAAAATTCAGAAAGAAACCGCTTGGGGAGGGGGGAAGCCCGTCGGGCTTTCCCCCTCTTTGCGTTGGAGGATCAGGATCCCGGAGTGGAAGAGGGCGTCCGGTCCTTGTCGATGGTGGCCCGGAAGGCCTTCCATCCTTCGCGGACCGCCTCGGCATAGCGTTCCTTTTTGGCGGGAAGGTCGTGCTTGAGGTGTTCGATCCCTTCCTCGAACTCTTCCTCGGCCTCCTCGCGAAGCGCGCGCGCCTTGTCGGCGATTTTTCTCCGGGTTTCGGCCCCCGAAGCGGGAGCGAGAAGGACCCCGGCGAGTGCCCCCAATGCCAGACCTGTCAAAAAGAGGGCAAGTCCTGTATCATTCCTGTCACTGGCCATGGCGATTCTCCTGTTTGTTGGGAGTTGAAGATGTGGGGGAAAGAGGCGGGCGAGGCTCTTTCAGGACCTCCCGGGCCCTGGAAAATCCGGCGGCGAGCCCCCGGACGATCCTGAACAGGCTGGTGGCGGCATGGACGGGCCCTCCTCCCGCCTTCAGGATCGGGGAGATCAGGGACAGGAGGGGATTCCGGGTGAGGGTTCCGATCCCTTCCTCGATCGTTCGGTAATGCTCGGTGGTTCTCCTGACGACGGGTTCGACCTCTTCGGCCATGCGGCGAAGGCTTTCGACGAGGGGAACAACGGCCGTTTCGAGGTCCCGGGTCGACGATTCGACGCGGTCGAGCACCTTGAGCGCCCGAAAAAGAAAAAAGAGGATCCCGGCGACAAGTATTGCCGCTAAAATCACCAGAAGCAGAAGGGCCGTTCGGGTGTCCATGGGCGAACCTTTCCGCGGGTGTTCATGAGTGTGTGTGGATAAACGATGAAGCTGTCACCATGGTACCGGAACAGGGGAATTTTTCAAAGTTCAAGCAAGGGAACTTCCGGGGAGGAAGTCTTTGAACGGTGACTTCTTCCGGAAGCTGACCTTCCTTCTCCCGACCGTGATCGTGGTCGGGATTCTGTCGGGGGTCGTGCTCCTTTTTTCCCGCACCCCGCCGTCGGGGGTTCCCGTCATTCCCCGTGAGGATCTTGCCGACCTTCCCGGAGACATCCTGCACTCCCTGTTTCGACTCTTCCTGGCCTACCTCCTCTCTCTGGCCTTCGCCTACCTGTATGGTTTCGCCGCCGCCCTGACCCGGTGGGGACCCCGAATTCTCATCCCCGTTCTGGACATTCTGCAGTCGATTCCCGTCCTGGGATTCTTTCCGGCGGTCGTCCTGATGATGATTCCCCTCTTCCCGACCCCCAAGACGGGTGTGGAGGCCGCCTCTGTGGTCCTGATCGCGACCAGACGAGAGAGGGTCGGAGA
>DAIBSV010000099.1 GCA_027415455.1 Nitrospirota bacterium
TGGACAATCTTCACACGTTTACAGGTGTATTCCACAAGCCCCGTGCCCACTCGTCGGAAATATGGGTAAAGATCAGGTCTAAAGCCAGGGGCTTGCGCGGCAGATTTGGTCATTGACCGAAAAAGATGAGCAAAAAGTTTTGGGATGAACAATCATGTTGTGGTTTGTCAATGAAAATAATGAAAAAGGCACCGATACCCTTTATATCGAATTTAGGGAAGC
This sequence comes from Nitrospirota bacterium, assembly GCA_027415455.1. The sequence goes on from DAIBSV010000099.1 coordinate 223, forward strand.
GAAATATTCGAAACGCGGCTTCTGGACGAAAAAAAATGATTGACCTTGGTCAGAAAGGGCAGGTTCGCGCCATTACCTAGAACATGCTGGCGAACGTGCGGATGGGATAGGCATCATGGGCCGCAACCATTGTTGTTTAAAGCGGCGTCACCTTCGGATTCCCCTCTTCGGGGGAGAGGGGGCTCGCCTAATTCTCGTGGACCGTGGCCGAGGTCAGGACCGCCGAAAGGAGGATCGCTAAATTTGCCCCCAGAATATGAAGCTTTAATCCCTTCTCATTTTCGGTTCTGACCTGCTGCTGTTTCGCCTGCAGCCCCAGTCACAGTCTTTGGAAAGCCCCCGATCGAGGGGGACGGCTTCTGTTCGCAAAAGACGTCCAGCCGTGTTTTCTGCTTCTCCGGTCTTGAGTCCCCTTTTCCGGGGAGCGGAAGGGGAAGAGGGCGGAGTGTTTTCTTTGCCGCCTTCTCTCCGGGAAGAAACGCGCTTATCCTTTCTACATGAGAGATTGACAAAACAAAGAATCAAAGAGGGGGCATTTCGATCGGAAAGCCCCCAGGCTTCGTTGAAGGGAGGGTGACCCATGAAGAGGTCGGTCACCCTCTCTCCTCCTTCCTCATGAACTCGTCGGTCAGGCTCCGGAAAAGTCAGGCACACTCTTTCGTTTACCAAGCGCAAAGCTCTGAGGAAGGAGAGTGTTCTTCTCTCAATCTTGGTCTGTCCCTTGTCCTTTTCAGGTTAATATATTACACTATTTTGTACAGATTATATGTACATTTTGAGAACGGAGGGACCGGATGACCAGAGTCAATGTGACGGAACTTCGACAAAACCTCCCCACTTTCCTGAGAAGAGTGACCATGGGAGAAGTGATCGGCATCACCTCTCATGGAAAACTCATCGCCCGATTGCTTCCTTTAGCAGACCCCTCTCTTGAGGCGAAGCAATGGCTTGAAAACTTGAGGGGGAAAGTCCTTTTGGGCGATGTCGAAAGCCCGGTCAGTGAAACGGAGCCATGGAATGCCGACGAAAATCATTTGTGACACCCACGTCTTACTCTTCTGGGCCAATGAACCGGATCGGTTGACTTTGCTTGCCAAAAAAATATTGGACGAGAACAGGGGAAAAGGGACCTTGGCCAGTGCAGACATTACATTATGGGAGATCGCTCTCCTGCATGAGAAAGGAAGGATTGTTCTTCCGCCGGATGTCTCTATCGAAGGATACATGCAGGCCATCATTACCGCTCTCAATCTCGAGGTGTTGGCGATCACACCAGAAATCGCGGCTCTTTCACGTTCAGAGTTTTTCCGTCATCAGGATCCGGCGGATCGGCTCATCGCCTCCACCGCCATCATTCACCAAGCCCCCTTGGTCTCCGCCGACAAGAAGCTTTCAGCGCTTGAACCACTCAAGATTTTTTGGTAGTCCCCCCACTCCTTCACATGTTTTTCAGGCGGTCCGCAAGAGACGGATGACCAAAAAACCGGAGGAAAGACCAGGGAAGCTCTCGGGACCTTAAGGGCGGTTTCTGAAAAAGCTCCGGAAACCCTCCCCCTGCTCCGTATAGATCTCCCGGTTCGACCGGATCGTCTCAAGCCCCTGGGCGATCGCCCGCTTGGCCGACGGGGCGGGGTGGGCGGCAAAGAAGTCCGCCACCCTCTTCTCCTCCTCCTCCGTCTTGAACTCGTCGGTCAGGCTCCGGACGAGGCGGTTCAACGCGAATCCTCCCGACTCGTAGCGGCGGTAGAGCTCCTCCCAGTGGGCGGCCACGAAGTCGAAGGTCTTGTCTCGCCCCAGGGGATTCTTCGAGAGAAAGCCGATCACCGAGACCGCGTCCTGGACCCGCACGAGGGGGGAGAGGACCAGGCCCAAAGCCCGGTCGAAGAGGGCCGGATCCGGGGTCCGGGCCAGGGCGTAGAGAAGCTTGTTCTTCTCCTCCTGGTCGTTCTGGCGGGAGGCCAAGGCCAGGACCTCATCGAAGGCGGAGACTCCTCCCCGAGTGACCGCCCCCTGGAAGACGCCAAACCGGAGATCGGCGGGAAGGGAGGCCGGGTCCTTCCGGTAGTCGGCGAAAAGTCTCAGACATTCCGACAGGGCCTCCTCCTCCTCGAAGCGGACCAGGATACCGAGAAGGGAGGCCCGGAGGAGCCGCTCCTGGTGGGATTCCTGGGCTTTGGGGGAAAATCCCAGACGAGAAAAGGCGGGGCGCACCAGGGCCGCCCCCCACTTCCGGAACTCGGCCCAGCCCTCCTCCATCGCCCAGATCCCGTCGATGGTTACAAGATTGCCGGCGATGTCCGACCAGACGGCATAGGAGGATTCCTGCCGGAAGGCCTCGAGAAGCGAGAGATAGTCGCCTATGGGGGCAAGCCCCGAGCGGACGAAGGCAAAGAGATCGTTCTCGATCGCCAGCCGGTCAAGGGAGGCGAGCCTGTTCTCCCCGAGCGCCGTGACAAGGCCCTCATGCCAGGCCCCTTCGTAGAGGACCCGGAGATAGCCCGTCTGCCCGGAATTGACATTGACAAAGGCGGCCCCGGGATTCCGAAGGGGAATCAGGGACTCGCGGGTGGTCAGAAGATGCCTTGCCGCCTCCCCGCCCTCTTCCGAGACCCCGAGCATGAGCGGCCAGACGGGAACATCGGGCCCCTTTCCCCTTTTGATCCGGTCCTCTTTGCGGATCAGAAAGGGCTGCTGGGTGATTTTGATCCCTCCCGGCTCCCGGGAGACGCGAAGCCAGGGGTAGCCCGGGGTCTTGGTCCAGACGGAGAGGACCTTCCCCACCCCTCCCGCCGGCTCGAAGGCGGGGTCGGAGAGGCTCCGCCAGAGGTCGGCGGTGGTGGCGTTGGCGTAGGCGAACTTCTTGAAATAGCCGGAGAGGGATCTCCGGAAGGTCTCCGGTCCCAGGGCGGCCTCGAGCATCCGGAGAAGCGAGCCCCCCTTGGTGTAGCTGATGGCATCGAAGATCTCGTTGATCTCCCCCGGGTCCCGGACGGGGACCTCGATGGGATGGGTCGAGGCCAGGGCATCCATCTCGAGGGCCTCGTTTCTGTCCTCGCTCTGGAAGAGCTCCCACATGCCCCATTCCGGGAAGAGGGCGTCGACCGCCTTCACCTCCATCCAGGAGGCGAATCCTTCGTTGAGCCAGAGGTCGTCCCACCAGGCCATGGTGACTAAGTCGCCGAACCACTGGTGGGCCATCTCGTGGGCGACCACGATGGCCACCCGCTGGAGATTCCGGGCGGAGGCTCCGACCGGCGGGGCCAGAAGGGCCGTCTCCCGGAAGGTCATGGCCCCCCAGTTCTCCATGGCGCCGGCCGCAAAGTCGGGGATGGCGATCAGGTCGAGCTTGGGAAGGGGGTAGGGCGTTCCGAAGTAGTCGTTGTACCAGGGAAGAAGCCGGGCGGCGACATCTAGGGCAAACCGTCCGTCGGCTCCCCGGCCCGGGGGGGTATGGACGGAGATCTCGACGCCTGCGGAGAGAGTCTGGACCCTCTCCCAGCGTCCCACCGAAAGATGGAGGAGATAGGTCGACATGCGGGGGGATTTGCGGAAGACCACCCGGTCGAAGCCCGCCCCTTCGGGGGTCCGGCGCTCGAGCGGCATGTTGGAAAGGGCGTCGAGCGCCTCGGGAACGATGGCGGTCACCGCGAAGGTGGCCTTCATGCGGGGCTCGTCGAAGCAGGGGAAGGCCCGCCTGGCGTCGGTCGCCTCGAACTGGCTCGTTCCCATCACAAGGGTGTTCCCCTCGACGTCCTTTCCCGTACAGCGGTAGAAGCCCGACAGAAGATCGTCGATCTCCCGGGAGAATTCGAGGGTGAGACGCCCCGTCTTTCCCTGCTCGAAAAGGCGGGTCGCCGAGAGGATCACCCGTTCTTCTGCGGGAAGGAGGCGGACCGTGAGGGGAAAGTCGACCCCTTCGTAGGAGATGGTGGCCGAGGTGATGGCGAGGTCCCGGGCGTTTAAGACAAACTCGATGGTGTTCCGATGGATCTCGAGGTCGATTATGACCCGGCCCGAGAGGGCGGTGATTCCGGAATCGATCTTTAAAGTGAGATCGTAGTGCCGGGGGAAGACGTCGTCGGGGAGCTGGTAGAGGCTTTCGGGGTCCATGGGGTCCTGTCGGTCATAAAAGGTTGGGGGTCAGAGGATCATCTTGAGATACTGTTCGATGGTCGAGGCGGGATGGGCCCCGACCAGCCGGTTCACCTCGTTTCCTCCCTTGTAGAAGAGGAGGGTGGGGATGCTGGAGACGCGAAGCTCCCGGGCGGTATAGGGGTTGTCGTCGACATTCAGTTTGGCGGTCCGGAGTCGTCCGTGGTATTTTTCTCCCAGTTTCTCGATAATGGGACCGACCGTCCGGCAAGGTCCGCACCACGGGGCCCACAGGTCGAGAAGAACGGGAAGCGGCGAGGCCAGAACCTTTTCCGGAAAGTCGGCATCCGTCACATCCAGGGGAGCCGAGGAGGCCGAAGGGGCTAAAGGGGCTCCGCACTTTCCGCATTTCGCCTGGGAAAGATCCCGGGTCGGGTCGATTCTGTTGGCGGTTCCGCACGCCGGACAGATGACGGTCGTTCGCTTGTCGTCCATAGCTACCCCCTCATCACAGGACTGTCGATGCCAGAATTTCCGATCTCTTCCATCATACCGTCCGCCCCTTGGAGGCGGCAAGTCGGCCGCGGGCTCATTGTCGCAGCTCTCCTCCTTTTTGTCTTCCCCTTTCCTCCCGAGGCCCGGGCCTATCGCCACCGGGTCTGGGGGGAGTATGGGGGACAACACAGGGGGTGTCCGGCCCCTCCCCGGCGCTCCTTTCCGGGGGGATATCTGGGGGAGCACTACTCGCCTGAGGAGAATCTCGAGGCGATCGATGTGGCGATGATCGACCGGGCGAAAAGGACGATCGACATCGCGATGTACTCCTTCACGGACCGGGCGATCGCGGACGCCATACTGCGCGCGGCCAGGCGGGGGGTCCGGATCCGGATCTACCGGGACCGGATCCAGGTCCGGGACCGGGGGGACAAGACGAGGCGTCTTCTCGAATCCAAAGCAGGACGGGAGCACATCACGGTCCTGGTCAAGAGAAACTCCTCTCGCAATATCATGCATCTCAAGGCCTATGAAATTGATGGAACTATCCTTCGCACCGGTTCGGCCAACTGGTCTCCTCCGGGGGAAGGGGCCTTCTGCCGGAGAGGGTACAGGTCCCATCACGCCCAGCAGGACAATAATCTGTTTTTGACGATGGACAAAAAAGAGGTCAATAGGTTTGAGAGAACCTTCAACCGAATTTACGGGAGGGAGTCAAACAGGGTGTGGCGGCCGGAGATGGTGAGGAAGAGGCAAAATTGATAGGTTTAAAAACTAATCTATTCACCAGAAAATTGCCGCCTGAATTTTATTGGCTATCACATGATGGAATGGAAGAGTGTAATAACTGAAAATATCCGCCTATTTCTCCATTTAGTTCAAAGATTTGAATATTCCAATGATGTGAAATAAGTTCCAATCGAATTAAAGCATTAACGATTTTCTCAAGAGATTCCGGAGTGAACTGCCAACAATGAACATCGACATAATCATTTTCATTAAATTCATTAATGGCATCTTGTATTTTATCAAAAATCTCTCTTGAGGTTATAAGTTGAGGACCTGGCAAGTATTTATAATTGTGAACCGTAAAGGCTCTGTGCTCAATGACGGAACGCAATGATGGCTTCTTCCTCCTTTCGAAGTAAGAAGTTATAACTTCTGGCAGTGTACTTTCTGAAATAAAAGCATCAAAGCAATAACGTTTATCCGGAAGTATAAAAAGATAAGTTCCACCAGGATTAAGGATCGACTGAATTTCTTGAAAATGTTTAACCAGATTTGGTATATGCTCAAGCACATGTGATGAGAAAACGCAATCAAATTTTTTATTAATTGAAGCGGTGAAGGATTCGGCAATAATATAAGAAATATGAGGAACATTAGCTGGAATACGATCAGGCAATAATGAGGCACGTGCCTTTAACTCATCAGTACTCATATAATCAGCATATTCAACAATTGCTGAGTCTTTCTTGTATTTAGGTGTAACAAGCTTATCAAACGGTCCGATTTCAAGAATATTATTGAAATTTCTTATTAAAGAAAAAAATTGTTCACGATCTTTTGGTTTTTTATTATCTGAGGACACCCATCCGGTATTTTTGAGATTCTGGGGGGAAAAGCAAGATCGTGATAAGGTGAATTGAGAGAGAGATTGGGATTGTAGAACGGATCGTTGTCTAGGGTTTCTTCCCACAATTCTCTCATGAAAGCCACTTCGACTTGAAAATTGGCCAAATTATTTCTTTCCGAGCTGTCAGGCTTCCCAACCGAACCCCCCTCATGGTGATAGAGCTCGACCTCCGGGGTCCAAAGTATTCGCCATCCGGCTTTTCGGATCCGGATACAGAGATCGACGTCATTGAATGCGACAGCCAATTCTTCATTGAACCCCCCAACAGCATCGAAAACTTCCTTTTTCAAAACCATGCAGG
>DAIBSV010000009.1 GCA_027415455.1 Nitrospirota bacterium
GACCGGAACCGGCGCCCGATTGGCGGGATCCGCGTCCTTTAAGGCCTTGATCCGTCCGCGCACTTCATCCGTGAGCGCCGGATTGGTGGGCCCGAGGTTCGAGCCGCTCGAGGCCCCGCCGTTGTAGGGGGGCGAGGTCGCCGAGAGTCGGCCCCAGAAATACTTCGGATCGTCGAACTCCTGTCCGATCAGACGGGAGCCGACCACCGTCGTCCCCAGGCGTATCAGGCTTCCGTCGGCCTTGTCCCGGAAAAACACGCGGGAGACGCCGGAGACGGCCATGGGATAGAGGACGCCCCCCAGAAAGATGAAGGCGACCAACAGGACGATCGCCGGTTTCAGGCTGTTCCAGAATGCGGCCATCGCATTTTCTCCTTATTTCAGGACAGGCCCAGAACCACGAGGGCCATGTCGATCAGTTTGATCCCGACGAAGGGGAGGATAAGCCCCCCCACCCCGTACACGAGAAGATTGTTCCGCAGAAGGACGGCCGCGCTGTCGTGGGCCGCCCGGACCCCCCGGAGCGCCAGCGGGATCAGCGCCGGAATGACGACCGCGTTGAAGATCACGGCCGAAAGGATCGCGCTTGCAGGGGTCGCCAGATGCATGACGTTTAACACCTTGAGCTCGGGGTAGGCCCCGACGAAGGCCGCCGGAATGATGGCGAAGTATTTGGCCACGTCGTTCGCGACGCTGAAGGTGGTCAGAGCCCCCCGCGTGATCAGGAGCTGCTTTCCGATGTGGACCACCTCGATCAGCTTGGTCGGGTTCGAGTCCAGGTCGACCATGTTGGCCGCCTCCCGGGCCGGCTGGGTCCCGGTGTTCATGGCCATCGCCACGTCGGCCTGGGCCAGGGCCGGGGCGTCGTTCGTGCCGTCGCCCGTCATCGCCACGAGCCGTCCTTCCGCCTGGTAGCGCCTGATGAGGGCCAGCTTGTCCTCCGGCAGGGCCTCCGCGAGAAAGTCGTCCACACCCGCCTCGGCGGCGATGGCGCTGGCGGTGAGCGGATTGTCCCCCGTGATCATCACCGTCTTGATCCCCATGGCCCGAAGCTCCTGGAAGCGTTTTTTGATCCCGCCCTTGACGATGTCCTTCAGGTGGACGACCCCCAGAACCCGGGCGCCGTCGGAGACGACCAGGGGCGTCCCCCCCGACTGGGAGATCCGCTCGACCTCCTTTTTGACCGCGTCGGGGACGGAGCCCCCGAGGGATTCCACATGGGCGGAGATGGCCTGGGACGCTCCCTTGCGGACTACCCGCCCTTCGACGTCCACCCCGCTCATGCGGGTCTTGGCGGAAAACTTCACGAAGGTCGCGGAATGGCCCTGGAACTCCCGCTCCCGGATCCCGAACTCCTCCTTCGCCAGGACGACGATGCTCCGTCCTTCCGGGGTCTCGTCCGCAAGGGATGAGAGCTGGGCGCAGTCGGCCAGTTCGCGGGCCTCGACGCCCGGGGCGGGAACGAAGGCCACCGCCTGCCGGTTTCCCAGGGTGATGGTGCCGGTCTTGTCGAGCAGAAGGACGTCGACGTCCCCCGCCGCCTCGACCGCCCGTCCGGAGAGGGCGATCACGTTGAAGCGCGTCAGCCGGTCGATCCCCGCGATCCCGATCGCGGAGAGAAGGGCCCCGATCGTCGTCGGGATCAGACAGACCAGGAGCGCCACCAGCGTGGTGATCGTGACCGGAGATCCATGGCCGGCGGCCTGAACCGAATAGAGCGAAAAGGGGAGAAGCGTCGCGCACACCACCAGGAAGACCAGGGTCAGGGCCGCGAGAAAAACGGTCAGGGCGATCTCGTTCGGGGTTTTCTTGCGTCGGGCCCCTTCCACGAGGCCGATCATCCGGTCGAGGAAGCTCTCGCCCGGACCGGCCGTCACCTTGACCACCAGCCAGTCGGAGAGGACGCGGGTTCCCCCCGTGACGGCGGAGCGGTCCCCGCCCGACTCCCGGATCACCGGGGCGCTCTCGCCGGTGATGGCGCTCTCGTCGACCGTCGCCACGCCGTCGATGATCTCGCCGTCGGCCGGAATCACCTCGCCCGCATGGACGAGAAAGATTTCGCCTTTTTTAAGCGAGGAGGCGACGACCTCCATCGACGGGGAGTCCTTTCGCGGAAAGGACAGCCTCCGGGCCATCGTGTCCCGGGTCAGGGTCCGGAGAGACTCGGCCTGGGCCTTCCCCCTTCCTTCGGCCACGGCCTCGGAGAAGTTCGCGAACAGCACGGTGAGCCAGAGCCAGAGGGTCACCCAGAAGATGAATCGCGCCGGGGCCTCCCCGTGGCCCCGAAGGGCCTGTACGAGAAGGGCCGTGGTCACGATCGAGCCGACGTAGACGACGAACATGACCGGATTTCGCGCCTGGGTGCGGGGAGAAAGCTTCCGGAAGGTGTCGGCCAGGGCGCCACCCAGGAGGCGACGGTCGAGAAACGCGGAGACGTTGTTACGGGATGAAGCGGACATGGTTGACCTCGTTCTGCGAATTGTGTCAGTGAACGCCCGCAAGCGTCAGCATCTGGAGATGCTCGACGACCGGACCCAGGGAGAGGGCCGGAAAGAAGTTGAGCGCGGCGACGACAAGGATGACGAACAGGAGCCAGGAGACGAAGAGCGGCGTCTCGGTCGGGAGCGTCCCGGGCCCTTCCGGAACATGTTTTTTCCGGGCAAGGGATCCACTGATCGCCAGGATGAAGACGACCGGAAGATAGCGTCCCAAAAGCAGGACGAAACCCAGAATCCAGTTGTAGAAGGGCGTGTTGGCGGACAGCCCGCCGAAGGCCGAGCCGTTGTTGTTCGCCGCCGAGGTGAAGGCGTAGAGGATCTCCGAGAATCCGTGGGCTCCGGGGTTCTCGATCCCCGCGATCCCCGCCTTGGAGACGACCGCGACGGCGGTCCCCAAAAGGACCAGGACCGGCATGTAGAGGATCGCGAGCGAGGCCATCTTCATCTCGAAGATCTCGATCTTCTTCCCCAGGTATTCGGGGGTCCGGCCCACCATGAGCCCGGCCAGGAAGACGGCGACGATCACGAAGACCAGCATCCCCGTCACCCCCGTGCCGACACCGCCGTAGACGACCTCCCCCAGGTCCATGAGCGCGAGCGCCACGAGACCTCCGAGGGGGGTAAAGGAATCGATCATGGCGTTGACCGACCCGTTGGAGGTCCCCGTGATCGCCGAGATCCAGAGGGATGCGTTGACGGCGCCGAAACGGACCTCCTTTCCTTCCATGTTCCCCCCGGACTGGGCCAGAAGTCCCGAATGGGCCCCCTGGTCGACCCCCAGTTTCGAAAGGAGGGGGTTCCCCGCCTGCTCGGCGGGGATCATGACGGCAAGGGCCAGAACATAGAGGATGGTCATGGCAGAGAGAATCATGATTCCCTGGCGCCGGGAGCCCACCATCGCCCCATAGGTGATGCAGAGCGCCGCCGGAATCAGGAGAACCGCCACCATCTCGAGAAAATCGGACAGCCCCGTCGGGTTCTCGAAGGGATGGGCGGAATTCACGTTGAAGAAGCCGCCTCCGTTGGTCCCGAGCTGCTTGATCGCCACCATCGAGGCCGCCGGTCCCATCGGGAGAGTCTGGGTGGTCACGGGCTTGCCGGAGGCGTCCTTTATCGGGGAGACCAGCGGGACGGTCCGGTAGGGGGAGAGGTTCTGGACGACCCCCTGGGAGACCAGGAGGACGGCGAGGACGAAGGATAGGGGGAGCAGGACATACAGGATGCTCCGGGTAAGGTCGCACCAGAAGTTTCCGATGGTCTGGGCGTTTTTGCGGACGACTCCCCGGATGAAGGCCAACAGGACCACGAGTCCGGTCGCCGTCCCAAGAAAGTCGATCGCGGTGAATCCGACCATGTCGGTGAGATAGCTCATGGTCGATTCTCCGGCGTAGCTCTGCCACTGGGTCGTCGTGAGCCAGCTCCCGGCGGTGTTGAAGGCGAGGTCCACCGACGTTCCCGGAAGCTTTTCCGGATTGATCGGAAGATGTCCCTGGGCGAGCAGCAGGAGAAACAGGAACAGGAAGGCGAACAGGTTGAAGACCAGAAGGGAGACGGCATATCCTTTCCAGTCCGTTTCCCGGGAGGGATCGACCCCCGCGATCCGGTAAAGCCCCCGCTCCACCGGTCCCAGAATCTTGCCGATCAAGGTGGGCTTGCCCGAAAAGACGCGGGCCATGTAGGTGCCCAGGGGCCAGGCCAGCCCCAGGACCGTTCCCAGGAACAGGACAATCTGGAGCGCGTCGCTCCCGGTCATAAAGGCGTTCATGAAAAGACCTCCGGCTTCATCAAAGCCACAAGAAGGTAAACGAAGAGTCCGAGGGAGACGATCCCTCCGAGAACATAGAACAGTGTCATGCGTCGCTCCTCCCGGGGTCCGGACGGACCGGACCGGTGAATGCATCGGGTTCCTGCCGCGACATTCGCGACCCGACCGATCTTACAGCGGGTTCGCGTAAAAATGGCGTTAAAGCGTAGAGGGCAGGCGTAAAGAAAACATAAAGGGAAAGGGGGGAGATCCCTGTTTCGAAGGGTTCTGGAAAAGAAAGGAAGCGGATCCGTCTTCCGACCGGGAACGGGCGGAATCAATAACCCATCAAATCGGACTCTTCCGGCATAAAAAACGCATAAAAAGCCTCTTTTCCCCTTGATCTCCACCCGGGATGGCAGGCAGGATAGGACCAAGAAACATGCTGGACGGTCTCCCTCCGACCGGTCGGACCGTCTGCCTCGGACCAGGACAACTTCGGAGAATCGATGGATTTGGCCGCCGAACCCTCCCCGCCTCCCCGCCGGGGATCGCTCAAGATCTTCTTCGGCTCCGCCCCCGGCGTGGGGAAGACCTATGCCATGCTCGAAGAGGCCCGCGCCCTCCGGAAAACGGGCAGGGATGTCGTAGTCGGGGTCGTCGAAACTCATGGCCGCGCGGAGACCGGAGCCCTCCTCGAAGGGCTCGAGGTCATTCCCCGGAGGCCGCTCTCCTACCGCGGACAGACTCTCGAGGAGTTCGACCTCGACGCCGTCCTCGCGCGGAAACCCGAGCTCGTCCTGGTCGACGAGCTCGCCCACACCAACGCCCCCGGATCGCGCCACAAGAAGCGCTGGCAGGACGTGAACGAGCTCCTGTCTTCCGGCATCGACGTCTTCGCCACCCTCAACGTCCAGCATCTCGAATCCCTGAACGACGTCGTCTCCCAGATCACCGGCATTCCCGTCCGGGAAACCGTTCCCGATCAGGTTCTCCAGCGGGCCGACCTCATCCGGCTGGTCGACCTCTCCGCGGACGAGCTGATCCAGCGGATGAAGGAGGGAAAGGTCTATCTTCCCGATCAGACGCGCCAGGCCCTCCGCCACTTCTTCCGGAAGGGGAACCTGACCGCCCTCCGGGAGCTGACCCTCCGGCAGGTCGCCGAGCAGGTGGACAGCGAGATGGAGCGCTACCGGCTCACCCGCGGGGTCAGGGGCATCTGGGCCGCCCGGGAGCGGATCCTCGTCTCCGTCGGACCGAACCCGATGGGGGTGCGGCTCATCCGGTCGGCCCGGAGGATGGCGGGGGCCCTTCACGCCGAATGGATCGCCGTCCACGTCGAGTCCCCCGGAGGCCACCCCCTTTCAGAGGCCAGGGCGCGCATCCTGTCCGACCACATGAAGCTCGCCGAAAGGCTGGGCGCCGAAACGATCATCCTCTCGGGCGTCAGCGTCCCGCAAACGCTCCTGGACTTCGCGAAGGACCGCAACGTCACGAAGATCATCGTCGGAAAGCCCACCCACGGGGCCTGGCGGGACAAGATCTTCGGATCCCTCCTCGAGGAGATCGTGCGGGGCAGCGGCGACATCGACGTCTATGTCATCACCGGGGATCCGGACACCTCCTCCATCGCCGGCTCCGCTCCCGGACGAAAACCGAAGGGCCGCATCAGGGACTGGATCTTCGCTCTGGGAACTGTCGCGGGAATCACCGCCCTCACGCTTCCGTTCCGGGGGTCGCTCTCCATCGTCGACGTCGTCATGCTCTACCTCCTCGGGATCGTCCTGGTGGCCCGATGGTCCCTGGAGGTCCCCTCCCTCGCCGCCACGGCTCTGAGCGTCGCGGCGCTGGACTTCTTCTTCGTTCCGCCCTACAACTCGTTTGCCGTCACAGACATCCGCTACTTCGGCACCTTCGGCGTCATGTTCGTGGTCGGATTCGTCATCAACCGGCTGACCTTCCGGCTGAGGCGCCAGGAGGAGGAAACCCGGAGGCGCGAGGAGCGAACACGGGCCCTCTACAACCTGAGCCGCGAACTCTCCCGCCTCAGAAGCCGGAAGGAGGTCGCCCGGGCCGCGATTCGCACGATCGGGGATCTCTTCGAGGGAGCGCCCATGATCCTTTTTTTCGGAACGGAGGGGGTGCAGACTGTCCCGGATCCCGCTGAAGAGAGCCTCTCCGCCTGGGAGGAAGCGGTCGCCCGGTGGGTCTTTGCCCACCAGGAAAAGGCCGGGGCCGGGACCGACACCCTTCCGGAGGCGGAGGCTCTCTACCTCCCCATGGACGGCCCCACCCGGAAGCTCGGAGTTCTGAGACTCCGGAGAGATAAGTCGGCCGGTCCCCTCGACGGCCTCGCCCTTCCCTTCCTCGAAAATTTCGTCAATCTGACCGCGGTCGCCCTGGAACGGGCCCTCCTCGAGGAGGAGCACCTCTCCGCCCGGATCGAGACCGAAAAGGAGCGAACGAGAAACACCCTTTTGAGTTCCGTCTCGCACGACCTCCGGACGCCGCTCGGGGTGATCACCGGAGCGGCCTCGACGCTGGCCAGCCAGGAATCCTCCCTGTCCCCCGCCCATCGCTCGGAACTCGTGCGGACCATCGAACACGAATCCCGCCGCCTGACCCGTCTCATCGAAAATGTCATGGAAATTACCCGCCTCGAATCGGGTCCGATCGTCCTCGACAAAAATCCTCTGGCCCTCGAGGAGGTGGTCGGCGCCGCCCTCGCCCGCCTCGGATCCCGGGGATCCTCCCACCCCGTCTCGGTCCATCTGGCGCCCCTTCCCCTCGTCATGGCCGACGAGCTTCTCCTGTCCCAGGTCCTCTCCAATCTTTTGGAAAACGCGGTCCAGCACACTTCTCCCGGAACGCCCGTTTCCGTGCGGGCCTGGTCCGAGGAGCAGGGGGGACAATCCCGTATCCACGTGGTCGTCGAGGACCGGGGACCGGGCATTCCGGCGGATAGAGAGGCGACGATCTTCGACAAGGTTCCGGAAGCACGAAAGCGCCCCCACGCCGGCCTCGGCCTGGGACTCCCGCTCGTGAAGGCGATCGTCTCCCTCCACGGCGGAATGGTCTGGCTCGAGAACCGGCCGGGGACGGGCGCGTCCTTCCATTTCACCATTCCTGTGGATCCTTCATTCCGATCGATCCCCCCACCGGAAGAGAGGGGATGATCAGAACGGCCGTTCCGGGGATCCGGACAGCCAGAAAGGGGTCGCCGATGAGATTCGTCCTGGCCTTTCTCGCGTCCTTCGCGCTTCTTGGCGTTTTCCCTTTTTCCGTAACCCTTCCCGGACTCGCCCGTGCCGGAATCATGGTCCCGGCTCAACCCCTGCACGAGTCCTTCTCTCCGGGCGATCCACGCCCAGGACGCCAGGGGATCGCGGTGACCGCCTCCTGGCCGGACCGGGCTCCCCCCCGTCGTCCCCTCCTTCTTGAGGACTCCCCGTATTCAAGGGCCGGAAGAAGGATCTACAGAAAATCCTTTCGGGAACTCCGGGAGGCGCGCTTGACGGCGGAAAGAGTGTTCGCTGAAGTGTCGGGGGCCAGGACTCTCTTCGTCCTTGCGGCGCTATCGGTCATGGGGATCATGGTTCTGGCGGAAACGGGGGTGAGGGAGGGAAGCCCCCCCTCACCCCCGGACACAGAAAAAGAACTCCGGCCAGAGATCGCCGTCCACTCCCGGGTCGGCCAGTCCTGTCACCCCCGCTGTCGCTGATCTCCCGGCAGAGGAACCTGAAGGAGACCCAATGGCTCTTTTTCATCTCTACCACGAAACCCGGAAGAAGGCCGTCCGCTTCCGGGAGGCCGTCCTGCAGCGCGTCGTCGGCGTCGGCGCCCTTTTCTCGTCGGGGTACGGCGACGTCGGCTCCTCCATCTATTTCGCGCTCGGCGTTACGACCGTCTATGCGGGGGGAGCATCCTTCCTCGCCATCTTCGTGGCGGGACTCTTCTTCGTCGCGACCGTCCTCTCCTACGCCGAACTCTCCGCGGCGATCCCCGAGGCGGGGGGGTCCTCCCTATTCGCCCAGCGGGCCTTCGGGGACGGGTGGGCTTTTTTCGCCGGCTGGGCACTTCTTCTCGACTACATCATCACGCTGGCCATCAGCGCCTTTTCCGTAGGCCCCTATCTGGGCTATTTCTTTCCCGTTCTCAAAAACAGCGTCCAGGCCAACGTAACCTTCACCGGCGGGCTGATCCTCATACTGATGCTCCTGAACATCTTCGGCCTCCGGGAGTCCTCCCGCATGAGCCTCCTTCTCGCCGGCTTCGACATCTTCACCCAGCTCTCCCTCATGGTCCTGGGGCTCTTCTTTCTCTTCGACCTGCCCCGGATCCTCCACCAGTTTTCCCTGGGAAGCGATCCCACCTGGCCCCATTTTCTCTACGGAATCTCGGTGGCCATGGTCGCCTATATCGGAATCGAGGCCATCAGCCAGATGTCGGCCGAGGCTCGGGATCCCGGCAAGTCGGTGCCCCGCGCCATGTTCATGACCATGGCCACCACCGTTCTCCTCTATTCCGGAATCAGCCTCGTCGCCGTCAGCGCCATGAGCCCCAAGCTTCTTTCCACCGTCTGGATCAACGATCCGATCGCCGGAATCGCCCATTTCATCCCTCATGTCGGCACCTACCTGGGACCCTGGGTGGCCCTCCTAGGGGCCACGATCCTGACGGTCGCAGCCAACGCCGGCCTGATCGGGGTGTCGCGCCTCGCCTTTTCCATGTCCCATAACTTCCTGATCCATCCGGTCTTCCGACATACGACGCGCCGCTACAAGACGCCGGTATACTCGATCGTCTTCTTCGGAAGCCTCGGCGCCGCCATCGTCGCCTTCTTCCCCTACCTCGAGGTTCTGGCGGACCTCTACAACTACGGAGCCATGATCTCCTTCACCATGACCCATCTGGCCCTCATCCGGCTGCGGCAGACGGAGCCCGGACTTCCTCGTCCCTATCGGGCGCCCTTCTCGCTCCGGATCGCCGGGCGGGAGATTCCGCTCACCGCGCTCTTCGGCCTTCTGGGGACGGGAAGCGTCTTTTTGATGGTCCTGATCTTCCACAAGTACGGGCGCGTCTTCGGAACGCTCTGGATGGCGGCCGGGATCGCCTACTATTACACCTACCGGAAGGGGGCGCGAATGCCCCTCATGGACCGTCTCTCGGTCACGGAGATCCCCGCTCCACGAACGCCGCCCGCCCCCCCGCACAAGACGATCCTGGTCGGCACCTCCCCCGGAGCCCCTTCGCCGGTCCTTCCGGACGTCATCAAGATCGCGAAGGCCGACGCGGCCCGCATCCTGGTCGTGACGGTCCTGGAGGTCCCGCTCTCCCTTCCTCTCTATGCCCCGCTTCCCGCGGAGGAGCAGGAGGCCAATCAGACCCTTGCGCTTTGCCAGGCCATCGGAGCGGAGTCGGACGTTCTGGTCGACGCGCTTCTTCTCCGCGGACGCGCGATCGGCGAGGTCCTGGCCCGGACCATTCGCCGCGAAAAGGCCGACACGCTGGTCTTAAACGAGACCGACTCGGCCATCTTCCGGGCGATCGAGGGAGCGGTCCTGCGGTCGGGACTGCCCGTGATGATCTGGAAGTTCCAGAGACTTGCGAGCTCCTCTCCCGAACCCGTCCCCGCGCCCGAAGGAACCGGGGCCCCCTGAAGGGTTCCGGAAGAAAAAAGGTTTTCCACAGGATGCTCCTTCAGGTATTCTGAAAAAGCTCCTCCGAGATCCCGGACCCATCTCCATCGAAAAGGACGGGATCGTAACCGGCATCGCACGTCCGAAAGCAGAGGACCGGGATCTGCCAACAAAGATCCCGGTCTCCTGTTTTCAAGGAGACATTCATGAGAGCCGCCAGACAGGACAGTCTTTTTTCCGTCCATTCCATCCAGAACCCCGCGCCGGGCCCCCTTCGCTCCATCTTTCGGGAAACGGGAAACGACACCCTCGTGGTTTCCAAGTTCTCCGGATGGGGAACCCTTCTGGAGGTGGCGCCGCTCCTTTCGGCACTCCGTCTTCTCTATCCGCGCACGCGGCTGATCCTCGTCACCGAACGCAGAAATGCGGAGATCGCCTCCCGCATCCCGGGACCGGACGACATTCTTTTCCTTCCGGGGGATGGAAACGCCGGACCCGTATCCCCGTCCGGCCTTCTCCAGCTTGCGGCCCGGATCCGGAGGCTCCATCCGACCCTCTTTCTCGATCTTCAGCTCCATACCCGGCGGAGGGCCGCCCTCTTCCTGTCGCTCGCGAGCAGCTCCAGGATCCGGATCGGATTCGTCGGACGCCATGGAGGCCTCCGGATGCGATTCCTGACCCATCCCCTCTACTTCAACTCCCATCATCCGTCCCGCATGGCTTACGAGCAGGCCGGACTTCTGTTGGGAATCCCCCCGGAACGTCTGTCCCACTCCCTAGCCGGATGGACGCTCCGGGAGAGCCCGGAAGATCTCCGCGAGCTGGAAAAGATCTTTCCGGCCATCCGGATGGCCGGAAAGATCTGCGTCGTGAACCCGAACGCCTCCGAGCGCGGAACCGAACGGCGATGGCCCGCGGAAAGGTTTTCGGAAGCGGCCGGACGCCTCCTTGCCCGCCACCCGTCGCTTGGCATCGTTCTCACCGGGTCCCGGGACGAGCATCCCTACACAGAAGGAGTCGCCCGTGGAATTCCTCGCCCCTGGCGGCCCAGGGTGACAAATCTTGCCGGACGCCTCTCCCTTGGCGGACTGCATGCCCTCCTGAACCATGCCCATGTTTTTCTGACCAACGATTCCGGACCGCTGCATCTCGCCATTCACTCGGCCACACCGACCGTCGGCCTCTTCGGCCCCACCCGTCCGGACCTCGTACTCCCGGACATCGACCGTCGGCGGCTGACCGTCCTTTACGACGCCCACTACTGCAGTCCCTGCCTCTACCATGTCCAGCGCCCCCCCTGCGGCGGAGAGAATGTCTGCATGTCCTCCCTCTCGGTGGAGCGGGTCGTCCGGGCGGTCGAGACCATGCTCCAGGGAACGGTCCTTCCCGAGGCACGGGAGAGACTTTTCTCCTGTCCTCCGAAAACACTGGACAGCGTTGGCAATCCCCTGGCCGGATTCCGGGGAAAAGAGCGGCCGGCCCCGTGAGGATCAACGCGGGCGACCTCCCCTTCCTGCTCTCCACCTGCCGGCTTCTTCGGGGAATCGCCCAGGGCTATCTCCTGGCCACCCTTCTGCCCAATCTTCACGCCCTCGGCTGGTCGAGCCTGGATTGGGGGACCCTCCTTTCGGTGGCACTCCTGGCGGACTTTCTGCTGACAGCCGCCGTCGGCTCCCTGGCCGACCGTCTCTCGCCCGGACGGATCCTGCTGGCCGGGGACCTTCTGGGAGTCCTCTCCCCCCTTCCCTACCTCATCCACCCCGGACCGCTCTCTCTTTCGGCCGCCATTCTTCTTTCAGGGGCAGGTCAGCGGACCAACGGATCCCCCGGACCCTGGGCCCCTCCGGAGCAGTTGCTCCTCTCCCGCCATCCGGCCACGCCGGGACGCCCCTTCGGCTTCTTTGCACGAAACATGGCAGCCGGGCTTCTGGGCATGTCGGCAGGGGCCCTTCTGGCCTGGGAAAGCGCCCTCTCCCCGGCCGCCGGGATCAGGGCGGGACTCGCCGCTCTCTCCGCTCTTTCCCTTCTCGCCGTCATCCTGATCCTGCCTCTCGGGCAGAGGCCCTCCCCAAGCCCGCCCTTTCCGGCGGATTCCCCGCCTGACCCTCCGGACTCCGCACCCGGCGGGAGGGATGGCGCAAAACGGAAGATGGCCCTGCTCGTCACCAGCAATATCCTGGGCGGGCTTTCCCTGGGCCTCGTGGATCCTGTCATCGCCACATGGTTTCTTCTCCGCTTCCACGCGGGACCATCCCGGACCGCCCTCTACCTGTCGCTGGCCTTTCTGGCTGCCGCTGGAGTGGCGATGGCGCTCGGACGAATCGACCGCATCCGTGCCCTCCCCGCAACCGTCATTCTTTTGCAGTCCGTCTCACTGGCCGCCGCACTCCTTCTGCCGTTCGCCCCCTCCCTTCTCCCGGCGGCCCTTCTCTATACGATCCGGATGGCCGGAGCCCGGGCCCCGGGCGGGATCCGCCAGGCCCTGGCCCTGACGCTTCTTCCGAAACATCAAACGGGACTGGCGGCAGGACTCCATCTCTCATCCCTCCAGGCGGCGCAGATCGCGGGCCCCCTTCTCGCCGGACTTCTCTGGCATGCCGGGAGAACGGACACCCCCCTGATCGCGGCGGCACTCCTTTCCGGCATTTCCTTAGCCCTTTTCTGGACTCTCTACCGCTTTGCGCATGCCGGAGACCCCTGGAGTTCCGGGGAGATCCGCTCACGCTGCAGGGTTTCCGGACCATCAGTACAAATTCCAGAAAATAACGATCAACTTAATTGATTGTCTTTTCTGGTGGAATGATTGCCAATACAAAAAACGTATGGTACAACTCAGGTCATACGATAAAAGAAAAACATTTTCAGCTCCGGCATTATGAAGGTTCCAGCATCCGGACCTTCGTCGATTTCCTTCCATCCGTCACCGGGAGGATCCATGGAACGAAACGGCCATCGCCCCGCCCGAACCGGTTTTTCCGATCCCGGATCTCTCACCCCAGAACCGGGACCGCCTCCCTTTCCCGGATTCTCCGCCTCCCGGGGGAAGAGACGCAGGGACCCACCGCCCCCGGAGAACATCCCCTCCTTCTCCGTTTCCCTGTCCAAATCGTCGGGCCGCAGGGCAGTCCGCCCCGGGAGCGGAGACCCCGACCTTTCGAACCTGAACGGCACGGTGGAGAAATCCTTCGAAAATCTCCTGGAATCACTTCCGGACGGACTCCTTCTCCTCTCCTCTTCCCCATCATTCTCGATCCTCGCCGCCAACCGGACCGCGCTCAACCTTTTCGGACTCACGCGAAAATCGGTCCTGGGCCAATCCCTCGACCGCATCCTTCTCTCTGAGGGCTTCGCCGGATGGGTACGGGAGCGGAGTTCCCTGAAGCGCTCCGGCTCCGCTCTCCTGATCTTTCCGGAGGGAGAAACGGATCCGTTCCGCCACACCGTCCGCGTTTCGCTCTCCTTCACCACACCTTCCAAAGGAGGATCCCGGATCCTTCTTTATTTGCGGAATCCTGCCCCGGCATCCTCCGGGAGGGATCCCGAAACCTGCGAAGACCCAAAGTTCCGGATCCTCGCAGAATCGGTCGATGCCGGAGTTCTTCTCCTCGACGATGCCGGTCGCCTCCTCTCTTCGAATCGTCCGGCCGAACGGATGTTCGGGCTCAAAGGGAGCCTGTCATTGGGATCGGAAATCGGAACCCTGCTTCCGGACTTTTCGCAGTCCCGTGGCCTCCCCGCCGGAACGATCCCCGGAGGTCCCATACCGCGCCAGAAGACGACAGGCCGTCGCCACGACCAGACGGCATTCCCCGTCTGCGTCGCCGGATACCGGATCGAAGAGGAAAGCGGTCCTCGTACGATTCTTGTCGTCACCGACCTTTCAGGTGTCTCGCCCGCCGTTGACGAGCTTTTGCAGGAGGAAATCCCGTCTTCCAAGACGGGGCAAACCGGCCGAAGCGCCTTCGTCCATCGGCTCGGAGAGATTCTGAAGTCTCCCGCCGGAAGCCTCTGGGAAAAGGGGGCGCTGCTCTCGCTCGACATCGACCGCTTCAAGGGTGTGAACGATCTGCTGGGAAACGAAAACGGAGACGCGCTTCTGGCCGAAGTCCGGGACCGGCTTTCGACCTGCGTCCGGAAGGGGGACCTCGTGGTCCGCACGGGAGGAGACGAGTTCATGATCCTTCTGCCGGGGCTCGACGACCGGGAGAAGACCAAGGAGGTCGCCGAAAAGGTCCTGGACGCGATCGCCCGCCCCTTCGAGATCGACCGCACCCCCGTTTTCGTCAACGCGAGCGTCGGAGCCGCTCTCTGGCCCGAGGACGGGAGCACCTGCGACATACTCCTCCGAAGGGTGGACAACGCCCTGTACGAAGCCAAGGAGCTGGGGAACACCTGCGTCGTCTTCCACCCCGACGAAGGCCCACGGATCGACGGAAGGTTCGAACTCGAGCGCGAACTCCGGAGAGCGCTCGACCGGGGGGAGTTCACCCTGGAATTTCAGCCCCAGGTCGACATCGCCACCCGAACCCTGACCGGCGCCGAGGCCCTGATCCGCTGGAATCATCCCGAAAGAGGTCTCGTCTCCCCCGAGCATTTCATTCCCGTGGCGGAAACCACCGGCCTGATCGTTCCGATCGGAGCCTGGGCCATCCGCTCCGCGTGCGACCATCTCAGGGCCTGGGCCCTCGCAGGGAGACCGGACCTCCGACTGACCGTCAACGTCTCCGTCCGCCAGCTCGAGCGCGGGAACCTGACGGACATCGTCAGCCGCTCCCTCCATGACTCCGGGATCGACGGAAGCCGGCTCGAGGTGGAGATCACCGAAAGCCTGCTCATGAAGCGGGGCCTGACCTCGATGGACCTGAACGAACTTGCGGAGATGGGTGTCCGGACCTCAATCGACGACTTCGGAACGGGATACTCGAGCCTGTCCTACCTCACCCGCCTTCCCGTCCACAAGCTCAAGATCGACCGATCCTTCATCACCTCCCTGCCGACCGATCCCGGTGTCCGGGCCGTCACGAGGGCCATCATCACCATGGCCAGGGCGCTGGAACTCCGGACGATCGCCGAGGGGGTCGAAACCGGTGAGCAGCTTGCGATTCTCGAAGCCTTGGGATGCCACGAGGTCCAAGGGTACTTTTTCAGCCCTCCCCTTCCCGCTCCGGAATTTCTGCGATGGGCCCCTTCCTGAGAAGTCGTCGCACCGCCCCTTCCGTCTCTTTTGGCCCCAACTTGCCCGGGGAGGATCCTCCGGATAGAATATCCGGAGCCGGCTTCTCCAAAAGCCGCGTCCGCGCCGGAAAACGGTTCCCGCCGGTTTCCCCCCACCCTCCACTTCCGGAAGGAGTCCCGTCCGTCCATGAGCCCTTTCGCCCTTCCGACCGCGACCCTGGCCGGAGGCTTTCTTCTCATCGTGACGGGATCGGCCCTTTTCACACGCTCAATTGAATCAACGGTGGCGCGTTTTTTCGAAAATAGAAACCGAGGGCTCCGGATTCTGGGCAATCTTTCCCTCTCCCTTCCGGAGCTGATCCTTCCCCTCATCGCTTTCCTGAGCCCGGGGGCCTCCCGGTCCCGGATCGACGCCGGAACCGGAGCGCTCTTCGGACCGCCACTTTTTCTCTGCCTGGCTCTTCTTCCGATAGCTTTTTTTCTTCATCGCCCCCAGGCCAGGAGCCTCGCGCGGGAAGCGCCTCTTATTGTGGCCGGGCTCTCCGCCGCCATTCTCCTGTCCGGGCACTCCTTCCTTCCCCGCCTCTTTCTCGCGCTCTGCCTTCTGGCTCTCTATCTCGGAGGACTTCTTCTCACACCCGGCCACGGGGATAACCGCGAGGCCCCGGAATCCGCAAGCGGGTGGGGGATCCCGGATGCCCTGTTTCTGGGAGGCGGGGCCATCCTGATGGCCCTGGGAAGCCAGGCCTTCCTGTCGGGGATCGAGGCTCTTCGAGAGATCCGCGGGGTCTCCCCATTCTGGACAGCCCTCCTCCTGGGACCTGTCGCCACCGAGGCTCCCGAGCTACTGACCCTGACGCATTTTCTTCGAAAAAGGAGCCTTCCCGAAGCCTTTTCGATCCTCTGGGGATCGATCCACCTCCAGACGACTCTGTCGATTGCGGTCGGGATCCTCGCCTCCCCATGGACGGGCTCCCCCTCCGCAGCCCATGCCGGGCTCGCTCTGGGAGGCCTATTGGGAATTCTCTCCATTCTTGGCTACTTGCGGAGGAACAGGGGACCTGATGGAGACTTCCCATGACATCCGACCCGGTTTCCGATCTCAGGAAGGCCGTCCCCCTGCGGTTCGGTCTGACGAGCCTTTTTGCCGACATGACCTACGAGCTCGCCCACGTGCTTCTTCCATCCCTGATGCTTCATCTCGGAGGCACGGGAATGGCGACTGCGTTCATGGAGTCTCTGGCGGAGGGGGCGAAGATGGCGGGATTCTGGACGGTGGGCCAGTTCGCCAGGAATCCGGTGCAGGAATCCCTCTTCGTCCGGTCGGGCTACACCCTGACCGTTGCCGGAACGGTCCTCATGGGGGTGGCGGGGTCGGCCGGAGCCCTGATCGCCCTCAAGAGCCTCTCCTGGTTCGGCAAAGGGCTCCGGGGGCCGGCCCGTGACGCCCTGCTGACGAATGCGCTTCCTCCGGAGAACCACGCCTCGGCCTTCGGAATCGTCCGGGGGCTCGACCAGACCGGGGGCCTGCTCGGCCCTCTCCTCGCCCTGGGACTCTCAGGACTTCTGTCTCCGTCCCGGATCCTCTTTCTGACGGCCGTGCCCGGCACCCTCTGTGTGGTCTGGTCCGTCATCGCCACCCAAACCGCTCTTTCGGCCCGGATCGCTTCTTTCGGAGAGAGCGCCCGGGACCTTCCTCCCCTCTCGTTTTCGGGCCAGGGCCCGTCGGATCGTCCCGATGTCCGGGCCTTTCTTCTTGGGGGTGTCCTTCTCCGGGCCGGCATGCTTCCCGCCACACTCCTCATGTTCCGCTTCACCGACTCGGGGGGAAGCTTCCCGGTGACTGTCGCTGGATTTCTCCTGGCGAGCCTCATGACGGCCGGGGCCAACCTGGGAATCGCCCGAAAACGCATCCCCGCTTCTCCGGGATTTCTTCTGGGGATGGCCTCCCTCCTGATCGCACTTTCCGCTCTCCTGCTCTCCGGAACCCATCCCGCCCCGCTCCTCTATCTTCTCGCCATGGCGGCCTGGGGCACCGGAGAAGCCTTCGCCACGGTGGGGCTCAAGGTGCGGGGAGCGACCCTCTGGGCTCCGGAGCTCCGCACCCGGGGCTTCGCCATTTTCGAGCGGTCGGCCTCCCTCTTCTCCCTCCTCTTCTGGCCCCTGGCCGCCCATCTCTGGGATATGGGACAGACAATGGCCGGAATGGGAATGGCGGCGGCGGCAGCGGCGACCGGAGGGATCCTCCTTTCCAGAAAACCGGATCCTCCCGGGTGACGTCCCATTTCTTCGTCCGGAGTCCAACCCGATCGATCACAGATCGGGGATGCATGGGACAGCCCGCGGACATCTCTCACTTCTGACAGGAAGGCCTGACAAATGGAGATTCTCTATCGTGACGACGCCCCGATCGATCTCGATACGATGATCGCACTCTACATCCGGTCGACCCTGGGCGAAAGAAGGCCGGTCGACCGGCCCGACATCTTCGAGGGAATGCGCAGGAACGCGAGCCTCACGATCAGCGCGTGGCATGGCGACCGGCTCGTAGGCATTGCGCGGACCCTCACCGATTTTACCTATGTTGCCTACTTGGCCGATCTCGCCGTCGACGCCGACTATCAAAGAATGGGAATCGGGAAGCGTCTGGTCCGGGAAACGAAACGGCATCTCGGGCCCGACTGCATGATCGTTCTGTTTTCGGCCCCGAAGGCCAACGAATACTATCCGCGCCTGGGATTCGAATCCAATACGCGGGGATGGATCCTGAAAGGGGAGCCCGCAGACTGATGGCCTTATTCTTTGCCACAGGCTCTGTTGTATTTCGTTTCTGGAAAAGGGACTGCAAACCTTCGTCGATTGGTCGTGGAGACAGACTTAAAATGGATCAACCCCTTGTGCCGATTGCTTCCCATCGCTTGATCCGACAACTGCCGCGAAAATCGCCGTGGTCAAGATCAGAATGGAACAAGGCAGTCCATCGAGTGTCAAATGGGGGGGATTGGCGAATACCGAAGAGATTGGGAGCCTGGCTAAAGCGGAGACAAAAAAGGGGCAACGGAAAGAGGTCTTACCCTTCCAAAATGTCAACAGGGATCAAAATCCCCCCTTTTTTGAGAAACGAAATTTTTCCCCTTCTTCATGAATCGACAGCAAACTGCGTGACCCGTTGGGACGGCCACCAGTCTTGCAAAGCAGGAGAGGGAATTCAGCGGGTGGAGAAGTTGAAGTCCGTGACGGCCCCGCCGGAAGGCCCGCATCCGGCAAAATAGTAGTAGTTGCAGGAGCGGTTGAAGGGGTTGGCATTTCCGGTGAAGAAACCGGGCAGATAGGACTGGGCGGGAACCCCCACCTGTCCGAAGGGCACCAGGGGCGGCTGGATGAACTGGTTGATGATGGCGGTCGGCCCCTGGGCAAAAGGCACAAAATAAGGGATCCCCCCCCCGGCCTGGCTCTGGGGGGCGTTCCCGGCGAGCGGAACGAGCGAAAGAGCGGGAGCCGGTGGAACGAAGGCTCCGCCCCCCTCTCCCAGAGGGGTCTGCGGAATGAGGATGACCGACGGAGGCGCCACCGACAGCCCCGTCGGGGGCGGGGGGGCGAAGGAACCCGAGGTCTGGCCGAAGGCTCCGGGAAGGCTGGGTGTCGCCGGAAGGGTCACCGGAGCAAGCGGAGGGCTTCCGATCGGCGGAACCGCCACCGCCACGGGGGTGAATCGCGGATGGAGCAGACGGGGTCCTTCGTGAGGCCCGGGTGCCGGAGAGGATCGGGGTGAATTTCCATCGGACATCCCGGGAAGAAGCCCTGGGGGAAGCCCGGAACGGCCGATCCCCTGGCCCGCCAGGATCAGGCACCAGACGACGAGAAGAAGGACGTCGATGCCACCCACGCGTTTCAAGGAATCTCCGCCGCATTGAAGGGATCGGCCCAGTGGAGGGTCTCCTGGGGAGGATCGTTCAGGCGCATGTAGGTCCAGTCGACGGTATAGGAGCGGTGGTGTTCCATGGCCTCGCGTATGTGCGCCCCCCGAAGTCGGGCCCGTGTCGTCTGTGGAGGCTTTTCCATGGCGGAGAGGATCTCCGAGTCCCCGGCGATGCGGTCGACGCACCCGGACACTTGCAGAAGATTGTACAATCCCTTTTTCTCATGCACGTCATGGTACTGATAGTCGAGCATCGCCAAGGCGGGATCCTCCCATGCCCCGTGAACCCTGTCCCGGTAACGGGACAGAAGCCGCCACTTGATCACCCAGTCGATCTCCCGCCCGAGAACATCCTCGTTCCAATGCGCAAGCTCGGTCAGGATTTTTTCCCACAGATCCAGCATATCACGGACGGCGGGCGTCGTCCCCTCCTTGTGGAAGAAATCCCGGCAGGCCTCGAGGTAGGACTCCTGGATCTCGAGCGCCGTGAGCTCCTGTCCGGACTCGAGACGGACACGGACCGAAAGGGTGGGATCCTCCGAGATCTCCCGGATGGCCCGGATCGGATCTTCGAGCGACATCCGGTCGTGCAGGCCTCCGCCCTCGATCACCTCCAGCACCAGGGAGGTCGTCCCGACCTTGAGGAAGTCGCTGATCTCGCTCATGTTCGAGTCCCCCACGATGATGTGGAGCCGGCGGTATTTCTGGGGATCGGAATGGGGCTCGTCACGGGTATTGATGATCGGACGGCTCGAGGTCGTGGAGCACGAGATCTTCTCCCGGATGTGAAGAGAGCGGGGAGAGATGACGAACCGGACGCTCTCGTCAGCCTTCCTGACAAGCCCTCCCGCCCCGGAAAGAATCTGCCGGGAGACGAAAAAGGGGATCAGGGTGCGGGACAGCCGCCAGAAGGTGACGTTGCGGTCTATCAGGTAATTTTCATGGCACCCGTAGGAATTCCCCGCTGAATCGGTATTGTTCTTGAGGACATAGATGTGACCGTCGATACCCTCGGTCTCGAGCTGGTGCGTCACCGCCTCCACCGCCCTGGACAGGATGCGCTCTCCGGCCTTGTCGTGGATCACGACGTCCCGGACCCGGTCGCATTCCGGGGTGGAATACTCGGGATGGCTTCCCGTATCCTGGTAGATCCGCCCCCCGTTCGGAAGAAAGGCGTCCCGGGACCAGCTGTTCTGCATGATCCCCTGAAAAAGGTACTCCAGGGCGCGCTCCGGCGGAAAGATCCTGTCCCCCGAATTCGTGAACAGGAATCCGTACTCGCTCTCGAGTCCCATGATCCGACGGTGCATCGTGGCCTCCGTTCATCCGGGGGTGTCGACAATCGCGGACAGCTCCTGCCGGGAAAACCGGCGGAAGGTCCGGCCGACCGCCGTGCGGTCCAACAGTCCGACCTCCATCTGCTCGGCGGGAAGAGGAGATTCCGAGATCTCCTGGAAGGCGCCCCGGACGATCCGGAGACCGTCGGGAAGGGGCGGGGGAGACTTGATCCTTTCCCGGAGAAGGGCTCCGAGCTGCTCGGCCCGCCCTCCGACCGCCGTCAGGAGAGGCTCGTCGAAGATCGAGCCATCGTAGGAGATCCGGTAGATCTCGTCGGCTCGACCGTCCGTGCCCAGGTCGGCCAGGACTATTTCGACCTCGAGAGGTTTCATTTCCTGGCTGAAGGCCGACCCAAGGAGCTGGGAATAGGCGTTCGCGAGCGAGCGGCCGGTCACGTCCTCCCGGCTGTACATGAACCCCTTGAGATCGGCGTGGCGGATCCCGGCCTTTCTGAGATTCTCGAACTCGCTGTACTTTCCCACTCCCGCGAAAGCCACCCGGTCGTAGACCTCGGAGATCTTGTACAGGGTCGCCGATGGATTGTCGGCCGCGAGCAGGATCCCTTCCCGGACCACAAGCACGACCACAGACCGTCCTCGGGAGATGCCCTTCTTGGCATACTCCGCCTTGTCCTGCATGAGCTGTTCGGGGGAGACATAAAACGGAAGAGCCGCCATCGGAACCTATTCCTTTCTCTTTAGAACTTCGACGAGATTCCGGTAGTAGCGGGCCACCTCGGCCTGGGGAAGCTCAATCGTCCCCTCGCGGTCCATGGTGAAGACGGAAGGGTAGATCTCGCGGACAAAGTCGGGCCCCCCAGTTCCCAGGTCTTCGTCGGCCGCCTCGTAAAGGGCCCGAAGGGCCGCCTCGATAGCCTGAGCGCGCGACAATCCTTCTTTCCAGAGCATCTTCAGGGCGTTTCTGGCGAAAAGCCCTCCCGATCCGTTCGCATGATAGGAGTCCTCCTCATAGCGGCCTCCCGCCGGGTCGTACTTGTAGATTCGTCCCGACTCCCGCCCGAGATCGTATCCGGCGAAGAGCGGGACCACCACCAGACCCTGCATGGCCATGGGAAGGGCCTCCCGGACCATCTGGGAAAGCTTGTTGGCCTTGCCGTCGGTGGTCAGCATCACCCCCTCGAGCTTTTCGTAGTGCTCGATCTCGACGCGGAAAAGGCGAGCCATGTCGATTGCTGGACCCGCGGCCCCAGCAATCGCCACGCAGGAATGGCGATCGACCGGAATGACCTTGGAGATGGCCCGGCTGGAAACCTGGTAGCCCTCCGAAGCCTGCCGGTCTCCGGCCATGACGACCCCTCCCGCATAGCGGACGGCCAGAACGGTGGTCGCATGGGGAATCCGGTCGAGCCTCTGCACGGAAGCCGGCACCGCGGAATCAAAGTACCCGACCGCCCTGAGACAATCGAGAAAGGACGGGGACTCAAAGGGAGCGGCGAAGGCCGCGGACAGATTTCTTTTCACCCTCTACTGCCCGCCTTTCTGGATGAAGGATTTGACGAAGGAGGCGGCGTTCTTCTCGAGGACCTCGTCGATCTTGTCGAGAATGTCGTCCGCTTCCTCCTGAACTTTCTTGGCCCTTTCCTGGGCCTCGGCCGGGATTTCCGGCTCGGGGGCCGGTTCCCCGGCATCCTCCCGCTTGCGGGACTCTTTTTCTTTCTGGCTCATGGCATTTCCTCGCTCGATTCAGTGGGGGCGCCCTTGGCGAGCAGCCCTTCCAGGAGTTGTTTCGCGCTCTGCGCGCGGTCCACGAGCGCCCCTACGCTCTTCTGTGTTCCCCGGAAGGGGTCTGAAAGGGGAATCCGCTTGAGGGAGGGGCTCCCGTCATCCACCACGACAGAACTCCAGGCAGCCGCCACCACCTCGTCCGGGAAGCGCCGGAGAAGGGATCCCCTGAAAAAGGCCCGGGTGTCCGTTGGCGGATGGACGAGGGCATCCTCGATCTCCATCGGGTCGAGAAGGCGTTCCACCTCCCCCTGTGCCTCGAGAAGACGGAAGAGCCCGCTGGAGGAGCGGATATCGTGATACTGGAGATCGAGCATCCGAAGCCTGGAATCGCCCTCCGGAAGACCGCGCGAGGCGCGGTACCGCTCGATCATGCGGCGCTTGATCGCCCAGTCGAGCTCCCGGTCGAGGCCGGCCGGATCCCTCGAATAGTTCCCGAGTCGCCGGAGAACGACCGACCAGCGCTCCAGGAGATCCCTCACCTCCGAATCCATGCCCTCTCTCGAGAACCAAAGCCGGACATTTTCGAGGTAGCGCTCGGCGATTCCGAGAACCGTGATCGTCCGCCCGTTCGAAAGTGTCAGGGGCTTCCTGAAGGTGAGATCGGACGAGACCTGGTGAAAGGCGGCCACGGGGTCGGCCAGCACGGGGAAATCGAGCGGAACCCCGTTCCGGTGGCTCTCCTCGAGCACCCAGAGGACGAGAAGGGTCGAACCGATCTTGAGCGCGGTCGCGATCTCCGAACAGTTCGAGTCCCCGGTGATCACATGGAGGCGTCGATAGCTGTCCTTCCGGGAATGGGGCTCGTCCCGGGTGTTGATGATCCCGCGCCGGGAGGTCGTCGACAGTCCGACCGGAACCTCGAAGAACTCGGCCCGCTGGGAAAGCTGAAAGGGAACCCCCTCCGCTCCCCGGTCCGATCCGACCTTCCCGGCCCCGCAGAAGACGGTCCGGCTGACCAGATGGGCCGTCAGCCCCCCGATGATCCTGTCGAAGGAAAGGTCCCGGGAGAGAAGATAGTTTTCATGATATCCCCAGGAATTTCCCCATCCGTCCGAGTTGTTCCGGAAGACCCGGAGGCTCCTCCGGGCCGGATCCTCCGCTTCCCAGGCCAGAAGGCAGGCCTCGACGAGACGGTCCCCGGCCCTCTCGAAGCGGACGACATCCCTGAGACTCGTGCATTCGGGAGCCGAGTACTCCGGATGGGCCCCGTCGACATAAAGCCTCCCTCCGTTGAAGAGAGCCCGGTTCGTCCATCGATTTTCCCGCCGGTCCGGGCGTTCCCGGTCTCCTTCCACATGGAATCCCCGGGCGTCGAGAAAGGGATCTTCCTCTTCATAGTCCCAGAGAGCTCCCGAGGCGTAGCTCGCAGGAAGGCGGTTGACCAGTTCGTGGGAGATTTCCCCCTGGGCGTCTCCGATCATTCCGGATCCGAAAGAGATCCCGTATTCGACCTCGGTCCCGACGATCCGGCCGAAGCAGGGCATCCCGAGACCCCGGGCACCTTCGGAGGAAAAGATATTTCCGGAGAATTCCGTCACA
The DNA here is from genome assembly GCA_027415455.1 of Nitrospirota bacterium. The sequence goes on from DAIBSV010000009.1 coordinate 23,598, forward strand.
GGTAGTGTCCCACGGGAAGCGTTTCCACAGGCCGTTCCCGGGCTTCCCGGGAGGAAAGCGTCTTGACGCTGGCAATCCGCTCGTTCTTCCGTCCCGCGATCCGGGCCCAGTCGTCCGGATTTGTCGTATTGGGAAGATCCTCGTTTTCCTGAAATTCGCGGCGGATTGCCTGGGAGAGATCCTCGAAAACGAGCCCCTCGGATCCGTCTCCCGAAAGAGCCCTCTTGATGGCCGTCTGCTTGGCTCTGGCCACGATCCCCGCGATCATGGCGCCGCTCGAGAAATCCTTGAAGTAGAGAACCTCCTTCTCCCCGCTCGCGTAGGAGACCTCAAGGAAACGGTTCTCGTCGCTCTTTCGGTACATCAGCTCCACCGTGCGGTCGATCAGGGCATCGATCGCCTTCGGGAGAGTGGAAAACCCTTCCGTCAACGCCGGTGCGAGGGGAACGCTTTCGGTCAGGTAGCGCCGGTAGATCGCGCGGGCTTTCCGTTCGTCCGGACGGTCGATCCGGATTTTCACGTCGAGCCGTCCCGGACGGAGAATCGCAGGATCGATCAGGTCCTGGCGGTTGGAAGCGCCGATCACGATGACGTTCCGCAGACGCTCGACCCCGTCTATCTCGGCAAGGAACTGGGGGACGATCGTGCTTTCCATATCGGAAGAAACACCGGTGCCCCGGGTCCGGAACAGGGAATCCATCTCGTCGAAGAAGACAATGACGGGGTGACCTTCCCGGGCCTTTTCCCGGGCTCGGGCAAAAACCTCCCGGATCTGGCGCTCCGATTCTCCCACATACTTGTTCAGAAGCTCCGGCCCCTTCACATGCAGGAAGTATGAGCGGGCCTCTCCACCCCGCTCGGCCATCCGTCTTCCGACCGAATTTGCGACGGCCTTGGCGATCAGGGTCTTTCCGCATCCGGGAGGGCCATAGAGCAGTACGCCTTTCGGAGGATCGAGATGGAAGCGGGCAAAGAGTTCCGGGTGCAGGAAGGGAAGCTCCACCGCATCACGGACCATTTCGAGTTCCTCGTCGAGGCCTCCGATGTCCTCGAAGGTGACGTTGGGGATCTCCTCGATCACCACCTGCCCGACCTCGCTCTTGGGCATCTTCTCGAGGGCGAAACCTGACCGGACATCCACCATCAGAGGATCCCCCACCGACAGGGATGTCTCCAGGAGGAGAGGCGAGAGAAGGACGACCCGGTCGACGCCGGCCTCTCCGGAGACGAGAATCCGGGAATCCGTGAGAAGCTCCTTCACCGTCATGATCTCTCCCTGCCGTTCCTGGGGGGCTTTGCCCACCACGTTGAAGGCTTCGTTCAGAAGAACGGCGTCGCCGGGAGCGAGAGTGGCCGGATCGAGAACGCGATCGATGTTGACCCGCATCTTGCGGCCGGCCACGATGATGTCGACGGAAGGCTCGATGGCGGCGCCACGGCCGGAGAGCTCACCGGGCGTCGGAATATTGGCCGAAAGAACGACGGCATAGCTGTTTGGGGGGGTGGTCAGACGGATCAGTTCGTCCCGGAGAGCCTGGATTTCCTTGCGGGCTTTCTTGAGGGTCTCCTCAAGCTTCCGGTTCATTTCGGCGGAGGAGTCGAGCATTTCCCGAGTCTCTGCATGGGAACGCTCGATCTGTTCGAGGAATGCTATTCGTCTCCGGAGGCGGGTGATCTCGGATTCGCCAGGATCATCGATCTCCCCGGGGCGTGCTGACGCGGAACGTGGGGGGGTGACCTCCACCCATGGTTCTTCATTGCCGGCCGAGTCGTGCATCGTTGCTCCTTTCTGCGAGGGTTCCACACGGGTCCGGCGTCCGAAGGGACCGGCCAAACGGCCCCCCGGACTGCGGGTTCGCATGCGGGTTCGCAGGGGGCGAACAACAGGACTTTCGTCCCCCGAGGTCAAATTATATCACCCGCCAAAAAAGCTGGTCAAACGGGGCAGGACGGAAAGAGGGCCGCTCCCCTTGGAAATTCAGGCTCTCCGAACGGGTTTTCCCCGAGGCGGCCCTCTTTGTGTCCCCCTCCCGATGCGGCTACAATCAATTCTGATGATTGAATGAACGATCACATTCCCCGGCGACTCGGCCGGAGAGAACCGAAAGGCCTCCTTGAACGTCGCAAAAAACTTTTTTGCCCCACGGAATCTCCAGACCCTTGCGGAGGAGATTCTCGCCAAAACACCCGTCGACGGACTTCTTTTCGAGGAGTCCCGGAACAGGACCCTGAACGGACGACTGCTGTGTTTCTCTTCGCGGGGCGATGAACCGGCCCCCTGCCGCAGGGGCCGGAACCACCTGCCCAGGGCGGAGGATCTTCCCACGCGACCTGCCCCGAACCTGAAGGGCCTCGATCCAGGGACCCTGTTCCTATTCGGCCCCCATCACCGGAATCATCCCTCCCTCGCGAGGATCGGGGTCCGGTCGGGAGCGGAGATCCCGCTATTTTGCGGCAATCGCCTTTCGGGGGTTCTGACCCTCTTTTCATGCAAAGAGGACCCCTTACTGACAACGCCCCATCTCGAAGGAATCCTCCACATTGTCGGAAGGAGCCTTCCCACAAAACCCGGGAAGGATGTCGATTCCCGGAGCAGGGCCTCCGGAGACCGTCTCTTCTTCGGAGACGACCTTGCGGCCCTGACACTGGAATCGGTGGTCCGAAAGGCTTCGATCCATCTTGAAACACTCCTTCCCGGAATACGAGCCGGCCTCGCACTCCTAGGAACGGAGACCCCCTCTCCGACATGTCTTCGTCTCGTCAAAACCCCCCGGGGGAGCAAGAAAAGACTGGTTGAGGCCCTTCGGAAAACGCCCCGGCGGTGCGCGATCAGGAACGCCTCCCGCATCGCGGCGCTCCTGGGGTCCAAACGGGTTTCCCTCCTCCGGCAGCCGCTTCATCCCGGGACCGACCTTGTTCTGCTCGCCGTCTTCGATCCTGCCGGCCTCGCCCATCCTCCGGATAAAACGCTCCGGGTTCTCGCGGACGTCTTCAGCCAGATCGTTCCCGTACTGGCCGCCATCAGGGCCCGCCAGGAGCGCGACGACATGGAGCGCCGATACCACGCACTCAGTCTTCTTTACCAGGCCAAGACCTCGGTGCACAGCATGCTCGAATCCGCAACCACCGAAGACCGGCTCTTTTCGGAGCTTTGCCGGCTACTCGTGATCCATGGGGGCATTGTGAATGCCGCCGTCTACACACTGAATCCCCGGGAAAACAGTCTCACCCTCCGGTTCGTGACGGACCGGGATCTCCCGGAAACGCTCCTCCCCATGGTAAAACAATTCTCCCTCGACCCGAACCACCCGGACCGGGAGACCCTGACCGTCCGGACCTTCCGCTCACGACGTCCCGGAATCCAGAATAATCTCGTGGTCTGGTACCGAAAACGGGGGCAGACCGCCCGGGCGGACTACTATGAGCAACACCACTGGATTTCGGTAGGAGTCTTTCCGATCTTTCGGGGGGGGAGAGCCTTACGGGATCCTGGGGGTGGCCACCAACCAGAAAAATTTTTACGACAACAACACGGCCGATCTTCTCAGCCACACGGTGGTCTCCGTCGGCCGGACGCTCGATGCCCTTTCCGCCGAACGGGAGCGGAAGCTCCTCGAAAAACGTCTGTCATCGCTTATTTCGGCGATTCCCCAGGGAGTGGTCTTCAAGGATCCGGATGGCCGATGGCTCCTGGCCAACGAGCGGGCCAGCGAGCTCTTCGGGTTCGGCTCCTACTCCCGGTGGAGCGGAAAAACGGACGGGGAGATTGCAGAGGACGCCCCCGATCTTGCGGGTACGATCTCCTGTCTTTCGGAATCGGATGATCGGGTCTGGAAAGAAGGCCGGCCGGTTTCCCTCTCGGTCACGCTCTCACCTTCCACTGCTCCGGAACGGATCCTGGCGCTCGACAAAATCCCCCTCTACGACGAGGACGGATCGCGCAGGGCCCTCATTCTCTCGGCCACCGACATTACCGAGGAGAAGCGGGCCGAGGCCATCATCCGCCACATGGCCTTTCACGACAGCCTCACCGATCTTCCAAACCGGAGACTTCTCCTCGAACAGGCCCAGAACCGGCTCGAAGTCCATCCTCCGGGACAAAAGATCGGCATCGGGATTCTCGACCTTGACGGATTCAAGTCGGTCAACGACCTGTTCGGCCACCAGACGGGGGATGCCCTCCTGAAGGAGGTCTCCCGGAGGATCCGGACCGTGACCGGCCCTCCCCATCTCGTGGCCCGACTCGGAGGGGACGAGTTCGGGCTTCTTGCTGAAGTTCCGGATACACGGGAGGCCGGACGCCTGTTCGAAAAAATCCTGGCGACTCTCGAGACCCCTTTTCTCATCGAAAACCACCCGGTCCTCGTCTCCGCCAGCATCGGGGCGGCCTTTTCCCCGCCGGAGCCAGGCGACATCAAAACCCTTCTCCACCTGGCCGACACCGCGCTCTATGAGCTGAATCTCCCCACGGCTAAAGCCGGGGGGTTCCGATGCTGAGTTCAGGGGTCTTTCCGGCTCTCGCCACTATTGCAGAAGCAACGTGGTTACAGCATCCGGAATCTTCCCCCGCCTCTGCACCGCTTCGAGAAAGAGCCGCTCTGTCTCTGGCACGAATGCCAAAGCTGGCGGGCAACCGCCCGCCCTTCGCAGCTTGCACCACATCGGACACCGCTTTCTCCAGCAGCGATTCCACAGCGCACCAGCCCTCGCGGGCCGATTCGGTGTCCAATCTCCAGACCTGATTTCCCTCCTTGGTATAGTGACGCACATGCAGGGCCAGATACGCACTATACAAATCCCGCTGCGCACAAACACCGCACGGACAATCGTGCCAGCGCTGACTCAACGGTTTCTTCACCACGGCCCCGCACTGACAGCTTTGCGAGAGTTTCGTGGTCCGGGTGGGGAATTCGATCACCCCGCCACCGGCGCTTGCAGCCTTGTGACGCAAGTGATCCATGAATTCCCCAGGTGCCCGGTCGCGGGTGCTCTTGCCG